>DASQRJ010000371.1:0-4590 GCA_035642955.1 Acidobacteriaceae bacterium | reverse complement strand
GAGCGAAAGATAGCCGACAATCCAGCCGCCATACCCGCCAGCAGCAGGAGACGGCGCTGCGCTTCGGTATGGTGCGTCAGGCGGGCATAGTACGAGCCCAGAGTTGCGGTGATCAGCGCGATTGGTCCTTCGCGGCCCGCTGCGCCGCCGGAACCGATGGTGATGGCGGAGGCCACCATCTTGATCGGCGCGACCCGGGGACGGATGATGCCTTCGTGACGATGAAATGCTTCGACGACGGTGTCCGTGCCATGACCTTCTGCTTCGGGCGCAAAGCGGTAGACGAGAAATCCCGATAGCAGACCGCCCAGAGTCGTCGCAACGGGGATAAGCCACAGCCCATGCGGCCCGATATGCGGGACAAGGGTGCCCGCGGTCTCCAGACCCGGCGCTCGATAGCCGGCGAGCCGGTACAGAAATAAACGATCGCAGAGCCGCAGCATCCACATGAACAATTGCGCGCTGAGGGCTCCTACAACGCCGAGAAGGGCCGACTCCAGAAGGAGTCGCGGCTCGCCTTCGCGTTGCAACGATCGCATGTGCCTGCTCTCCTTACACGGCTAAGGCGGCCGCCCGCTCCTTTTGGCTTCAGGAGCCTCTGGGGGACGTTGCCGGGGAGGCTGGTATTTGGGCCTCATCTGTCGTGATGCAGTTTCACGGAGATAAGGGTGGCCGGTTCTCGCGGGTTTGCGTTTCAGGTCGAGAAGGTCGTGATGGATTGGCGTTGTGACGTGCTATCGCACCTGGACGTGGGCTTGAGGAGCGACCGGCGTCGTAAAATGGGAGTGCGATGTTGATTACAGTTGCAGATCTTCAGCTTGATCCGGTTGAGTTTGACCAGCATTTTTCTCCCGAAGCGATCGATTACGGGCCGGATATCCGGCAGGTGAGCGTCCTGGATGCGAAGGGCCGGGCGGACCTGATCGAGGAGCACCGTGGGCACAAGCAGGTGGTGCCGGACATCCGGGTGCGGGGCGATTACACGGGGCGCTTCGAAATGCCCTGTGCTCGGTGCGTGGAAACGGTGGAGCATCCGCTGCAGGCGTCCTTCGACCTGCTGTACCGGCCGATGGGGGTGGACGCCAATGGGGCGGAGCGGGCCATCTCGACCCCTGAGACCGAGATCGGATACTATAACGGAGACGGTCTAGTGCTGGAAGATGTCTTGCGCGAGCAGGTGTTGTTGTCCCTGCCGGAGAAGACCCTTTGTCGCGCGGACTGCAAAGGGCTTTGCCCAGGCTGTGGCCGGAACCTGAATACAGAGAGCTGTTCCTGCGAATCGGCAGAGGCCGATACGCGCTGGGGTGCCCTCTCAGACCTGCGCAGCAAGATCAAGTCTTGAAGTACGAGGCCGGAAGCTGGCGTTGCCACGGGATTGCATAGCCCGGAAGCGCTGATGACTGGCTGGATCGAAAGGAATCTGTCATGCCTAATCCGAAGCGGCGCCACTCCAAGGCCCGCACCTCCAAGCGTCGCGCGCATGATGCGCTGTCTGCTACCGGGCTCTCCGAGTGTCCGAACTGCCACGAGCGCAAGCTGCCCCACCACGTATGCGCCAAGTGCGGCCATTACAAGGGCCGCGAAGTGCTCGAGGTAAAGGAAGCGTAAGAGCAATTCCCGATGCTCGCCAGATCGGCAGGAGAGATGAGCGGCTTTTTCTGATGCGAAGCCGGCTCAGCAGAAGCGCTATGGTTCATATTGCCCGGAACTTCATCCCTAGGGCCCACTGGTGTCGCTGACAGATATTGCGGTCGATGCCATGGGCTCGGACCTCGCGCCCGGCCCGGAGATTCGGGGGGCCCTGCTGGCTTGCCGCGCCTTTCCTGTTCGCGTTCATCTGATCGGTCCTGAGGCGAAGCTGCGCGCCGGTCTGGGCGTGCTGGGCCGTCGTGTGGCGATTGAGATTGTCCATACCGACGAGTGGATCACCATGGAGGACAAGGCCGCGAAGGCGGTGCGCGAAAAGCGCAACAGCACGATGCGGCTGGGGCTGAAGATGGTGAAGGAGCGGCGGGCTGCCGGATTTGTGACCGCCGGCAACACCGGCGCGGCCATGGCGTCGGCCAAGATGGTGCTGGGGGCGCTGCCCGGCGTGGAGCGCCCGGCGCTGGCGATGCCCTTGCCGACGACCACCGGTTCGCCATGCGTGCTGCTGGACGTGGGCGCAAACGTCGACTGCAATGTGCGTAACCTGGCGCAGTTCGCCATCATGGGCGAGCTCTATGCGCGCTCCGTGCTGATGATTGAAAAGCCGCGCGTGGGACTGCTCTCGATTGGCGAAGAGGAGACCAAGGGCAATGAACTGACGCGCGAGGCGCTGCAGGTGCTGAAGCAGTTGCCGATCCGGTTCATTGGAAATGTCGAGGGGCGCGACCTCTACAACGGACACGCGGACGTGATTGTGTGCGACGGCTTTGTCGGCAACGTGGCGCTGAAGACCTCCGAGGGACTGGGGCGCATGGTGCGCGAGATGCTGCGCGAGTCGCTGATGTCCACGGTGAGCGGACGCGCAGGGGCGTTGCTGGCGCGGCGCGGATTCAAGGAGTTCAAAAAACGCTTCGATCAGTCCGAGTACGGCGGCGCACCCCTGCTGGGCGTGCGCGGACCCTGCATCATCACGCATGGGTCGGCGGACGACCGCGCGATCCTCAACAGCATCCGGGTAGCGGCGGAGTTTGCCACCTCCGGGGTGACGGAGCGGATCGAGGGCGAGTTCAGCGCGCCGACGGTTTCCTAGCCTCTCTACGAGTTTGCTGACGAGGGTATATATTGACCCATCGTTGTGCCCAGGGGTTGGACAATCATGGTTTTGCGAGTGAAGACGAAGCCGCTTCTTCTGACAGCGTTCCTAGCGACGCTGTGGCTGGCTTGTGCAGTCTGCGGCGCGCAGCAGCAAGTGGTCGAGCGTGGTCCGCTGGGCAAGCCGACGCAGATACTGGATGAAACAGGACAGTGGACTACTCCGCTGCTTGCCGCACACGACAGCGATGTTGGGATCTATATTCCGGATGTCTCCAATCCCGACTGGCTCAAGCAAAACTATCTTGACTTCCGGGACAAGTACCAATATGTGCTGACCTTCCTTACCTTCTATCGCACGCCTCGTGCGTGCAAGGCCAACATGATCGGCTGGGGCTACAGCGACGCCGCCCATCTGGATGCCTGCGAGACCGAGATCGCCTACAGGATTCGCCGCGCGTCCGTGGATACTCACTTGAAGACAGTGACGCTGATCATGGCGGCGATGGTCGACACCCGTGGGCAGATTGTGCCGGCGTCGATCGAGCAGCAGCCGATCTCTCGCAACTGGTCCAGCCTGGATGCGAATACGCAGGAAGCGCTGACGAAAGCGACTGCGCTGATTGCAGAACAGATGAAGATTTACGATCGCCGGGTCAACGGCAATCATTGATGGCGTATGGCATCGCTCGCATCCTAGCTGATGCAGCGATCGATGCGGTGCAACCTAATTCCTGTTACTGACTTCATTTTGAGAGGAAGCCTTCCAGAATCTCTGGGATTGCAGCCGTGCGAGAATTGCGGTTTGTTGTGAGTGAACGATTATGAGCGAGCAGAAGATTGCATTTCTATTTCCGGGGCAGGGTTCGCAGGCGGTGGGGATGGGCCGCGACCTTGCGGAGAAGTTCACGGTGGCGCGCGACACCTTTGCCGAGGCCGATGATGCACTGGGCTACCCGCTGTCGAAGCTGTGCTTCGAAGGACCCGCGGAGCAGTTGAAGCAGACGGAGTTTACGCAGCCGGCAATCTTTGCGGTGTCCATGGCGGCGTATCGCGTGCTGGCATCGCGCTCGATTGAGCCACAGATTGCGGCCGGGCATTCGCTGGGGGAGTATGCGGCGTGCGCTGCCGCGGGCGTGATGAGCTTTGCGGATGCGATCCGCGCGCTGCGATCGCGCGGCCAGTTCATGCAGGAAGCGGTGCCCGAGGGCCAGGGCGCGATGGCGGCAGTGCTGGGGCTAGACGCGGACGCGGTGCGCGGCTTGTGCGAAACGGCTGCGGGTGAGACGAAAGAGGTCGTGTCGCCGGCGAATCTGAACTCGCCGGAGCAGATTGTGATCTCGGGAAGCGTGGCGGGGGTGGCGCGGGCGAGCGAACTGGCGAAGGAAAAGGGCGCGAAGAAGGTGGTGCCGCTGCAGGTCTCCGCTCCCTTCCATTGCGCGCTGATGCAGCCGGCGCAAGACCGGCTGGCAGAGGTGCTGAAGGAGATCGAGGTGCGTGATCCGCGCTTTTCGATTGTTTCCAATGTCACCGCCGATGTGACGAAGCGGGGCGGACGCGAACGCGATCTGCTGGTGGAGCAGGTGACGGCGCCGGTGCGCTGGGTGGAGTCGATGCGGCGGATGATCGACGAGGGTGCGAGCTACTTCGTGGAAGTGGGCCCGGGCAGGGTGTTGACCGGATTGTTGCGGCAGATCGACCGGACGCAGAAGTGCGTGCACGTGGAAGACTCGGCAAGCCTGGAAAAAGCCCTTACTGGTAGCTGACCTGCCAGTAGGTGAGCCCGAACTGGCCCTTCTGCGGGGTGAGCGAGAAGGGTGTGAAGCCGATGATGCCGTGCGTGACGCCGAG
>DASQRJ010000370.1:0-2119 GCA_035642955.1 Acidobacteriaceae bacterium | reverse complement strand
GGCGGCGAGCAAGTCCTTGCCGCAGGTGAAGCAATGTGCAAACAGCGCATAGGCGATCGGCTCGCTGTCCGGCAGGTCGAGCGAGGCCGCGAGCTGCTGGCCGTCGGCACCCGTAAACTGGAAACGTTCGAACGGCACGCTCGCCTCCATGGCTTATTTCCAGCACCGTCGCTTCATCCTTCGAGACGCATCGCTTCGCGATGCTCCTCAGAGCTTGTGAAGCTATGGGATCTGGGGCGGGTTTGAACGGGAAGGGGTTCGGGCATTGGATGGGTTTTTGTGTGATGGCGGTCAGTTTTTGGCGTTGAGCAGCCGGTGGCCCGCGAGAATGTTATTGGTGAGTGCGAACCAGCGCAGGATCGTTGCGACCTTTTCGAGGCCGCGGACTGTGAACTGGTATAGACCCCAATTTCGGAAGCGGGCGTTGATGCATTCTGCGCGAGCGCGACGCTTGTAGACCGATTTGCCATGCGGGCTTTTCATTCGCGCACGCCATGCCGCGACGCCGGGCTTGTCTCTGTCAGACGGAGCATAGGGATCGCGGTTGTGTTTACTGAAGACGGGCGGACCATAAATCTTGACGCCGTGGCTGGCCGCCCATTCGGTATCCTCATTCTTGTTGAACCCGCCGTCTATGAGCCAACGTTTTGGCCATCGGTCGTGGCGCTGCTTTATCTGCTCCAGCATTGGCCGGGCCAGACCACGGTCGGAACCCACGTTTCTGACTTGGGTGCCGATGGCGATCTCGCCGCCGGCGACACTGGCGATCTGGCAGTTATAAGCCGGCCGGAAACCGCCATCGGGCATCTTCATGACGCGCGCATTCGGATCGGTCGTGGAGGCGCGTGGTTCTTTCTGCTTCTCCGCCTGCTTCCTGTTGGTCTTGCGGCGCCGTTCGCGCAGCGCCTCGATCGCGGTCATCTGTTCGAGTGCAGCCTTGACGCGGGCCTCGCGTTCCCGCGCAGCACGTTCTCTGGCCGCCATGATCCGGCGGTTGCTGGCCTGTGGATCGTCGGTTGTTTCCTGCTGCAGTCGCTCCAGCAACCGCTGCGCCTTCTTGAGCTCCTTGTGCAGCTTCTTGCGTCGTCGGAACGACTTCGTGCCGGCCGACGCACGCACCCGCACTCCATCCTGTGCTACCTCATCAAGGTCGATTACTCCGGCGACCGAGAGAGTGGCGACGTTCTCGCTCAACAGTCGCTCGAGCAGGTCCGGATGCGCGGTGCGGAAGTCGGCAAGTCCGTGATAGTTCACGCTCACCCCGCCGCAAAGCCAGCGATAGACGTCGTGGCTCTCGCACAGCCGCGCCAGGCCCCGCGCACTTCCGATCCCTTCGCTCGTCGCGTAAAGCCACAGCGCCAGCAGCAGCCGCGGGCTCGCGGGGGCCTGGCCCGGTGTATGCTCGCGCGCCCGGATTGCCTCTTCCAGTTCCTGCAGATCGAGCTTCTCGACGTAAGCCCAAATCACCCGGGCTGGATGGTCCGGACCAACCAACGCTTCAAGATCGACGGCCCGCAGCTCTATTTGATCACGGATCGGCTCCCGCTGCCGGGGTCTGCCTGCCTCCACCTCTCGCCTCATCTGGATCGGAAGATCGGGGAACAGCTCTTCGCCGGACATCGTAGCCTCGCTATCAATTTGCCGCACAGAATCACGCCATCCGGCGAAACTCAACGTAAATTCAGCAAAGATTCACACCCTCTCAGGATGAGGTCTGGGACCTCATGGTGAGGAGCCGCGCCTTGCGCGGCGTCTCGAACCACGAGGCCGCGGGAGAAGCGACAATGATTCGACTGGCCCGGAAAACGCCTCAATATCCGGCCACCGCCAGTGCGACCACCGCACTCAGCGCCATCCAGCCAAAATGGCGGCCGCGCGTTGCCCAGGCGTTGGCTAGCGCGGCAAAGGCAAAAACACCGGACATGGTCGCGACAATCCAGTGCCGAGCCGGGTCCGAGCCCAGCCATGGCGCCGCGATCAGCAGCACGCCGCCGCCGATCCACGCCACCGTGCCGGCCTGCCACACCAACCGTATCAAGTTGCGCACTTGCGTCGGCTGGATCGTGGCGCGAGCGAACACTTTGGTTTCACCGAGCACGCCATGGATAAGCGCCACCGC
>DASQRJ010000369.1:0-4267 GCA_035642955.1 Acidobacteriaceae bacterium | reverse complement strand
GGATCGACGTGGAAGATCCAGATGTGATCCGTGCCGAGATCGCTGACCAGCAGGAATCGCTCATCGGGCGAAAGCGTGGTGCAGTGAAGATGCGGACCCGCTTGCCGTTCTTTATTCGGTCCGCTGCCATGCGAGGCGAAGACCGTGACCGGACCTTCGAGCCCCTTCGACGTGATGCGAAACGAACTGAGTGTGCCATTGCTGTAGTTCGCAACAAATGCCGCCCGCCCGGCCCGATCGACGGTGATGTAGCAGGGACCGCTGCCGCCGGAAGGCACGACGTCCTCTGCGGTAAGCATGCCGCTGACCGGATCGCGCCGGAATGCAGTGACCGAGCCGCCCTTGCCGCCATCCTTCTGCGGGAAATTCTCGCCTTCGTTTACGGCGTAAAGGGTATCGCCGCTGGGCGGCACGGCCAGGAACGACGGATCGTCCGTCTTCGCCGCGAGCCGGGGCGCGCTGGCCGCGCCTGCAACAGCATCCCAATCCGCCACGTAGATGCCGGCGCCCTTTCCGCCTTCCCCAATATCGTGGGTGTACGTGCCGACATAGAGCTTGGCATTGTGCTGCTGACCGAACAAGGAGCGGGTCAAATACGGAGCCAACGGGATCAGCGGTGCAGCAGCCAGGAGAGCGCGACGAGAGATGCGGGCCATGGCGCCCATCCTAACTCAACAAACCGCACACGGTGAGTTCTGAACTTCCACGGCGTCAGTGCGTATCAGAATGGGGTAAAGTGCCAAGCATGAACCGCTCACGCTCTGCCATGGTCTCCGCTGTTCTGTTCACGTCGTTTGCCGTGCTTGGAGCATCGCCCACTCCCGCGCAGCAAGCAAACGAGCTGACGCTGCCTGTGAATGCCGGCCTCGTCGCGACCAGCGCCACCGCGCATCGCCGCATCCCCAACACGGTTGCGGATGTATCGGTGGGCATCCAGACGCAGGGCGTGGATGCAGCATCGGTCTCGCGCGATCTGGCGCAGCGCTCGCAGACGTTATTGGAGTGGCTGCGCGGGCAGGGCGCCGAACGCCTGGCTACGGATCAGATCTCCTTCCAGCCGCAGACGCACGAAGAGAAGAATGGCCAGCAAAAGATCGTGGGCTACACCGGCAGCACGACGGTCAGCTTCCGCACCACGCCGGAGAAGGTCGGCGCGATCCTATCCGGTGTCTTGGACCACGGCGCGAACACCATCCAGCAGACCAGCTATGCGCCAAAAGAAGAGGAGCAGGATAAGGTCCGCAAGGAGCTGGCGCAGGAGGCCACACGCACCGCCGTAGCGCAGGGAGAAGCGGTTGCGGATGCTGCGGGAACTCACGTGATCGGCGTGCGTGAAGTGAACGTCGAACCGGGCGGAGGATTTCGCCCCATACCCATGATGCGCATGCAAACCCTGGCGGCAGCTCCACAAGCCGTTCCAATCGCAACAGAAGCAGGCGAGCAGGAGATCTCCGTGACCGTCTCGGTCAAACTGACAGTGAGCCGCTGACGCTTTTCTGATTCAATCCATCGCGACAGGCTCACCGGCCTTGAGCCACGTCAGTCGATCGCTTAGCTTCGCTGTTGCGAACGCCCGTTCGATCACGTCACGTCCCTCGGTAAAATGCGCCCATCCTTCGTAGTGGATAGGGACAATGCGCGTATCGGGCGTCAAACGCGCGAAGGCGACTGCTTCCTCCGCCGTCATTGTCAGCGGATCGGTAAGGGCCTTCGGGCCAGCCTGTTCCACGCGTGCCGCGCCCAGATGCAGCACCGCGATGTGCGGATGCAACCGTTCGATCACCTGCCGCACGCCATCGTAGAGCACGGTGTCGCCCGAGATGTAGATGCCGCCCGATGCATCCAGCACAAAGCCGGTCACGGCGAGCGAAGCGCGCTCCGGCGGACCGTGACGCGCGGGTGTCGCTGTAATGCGCAGCGCTCTGCCGTGCGGACCTTCAATCTCGGCGCTCTGCCAGGGTGCGAGACCGAAGGCGTTGCCGCCCAGCGCACCGGCCCCCTCCACGGTAGTTATCACCCGCGCTGCATTCTTCAGCACCGCTTCGCCGGCCCGGTCCAGATTGTCTGCATGCTGGTGATGGCTCAACAGCACCGCGTCGATGCGTCCAACAGCAGAGGCCGAGAGCGCCGGCCCGGTGAGTTTGCGCAGTGTGGACGTTCGCACATAGATGCCACCCGCATCATCGAAGGTAGGATCGGTCAGCAGCCGCATTCCCGCGACATCGATCAGCACGGTGGGGCCACCGATGTAGGTCATGCTCAGCGATGCCTCGCTCATCTCGCATCCCCCCATTTCTCCCAGATGCTTCATCCTGCTATGACGATGCAGCGGCTCGCCATCGGACCGTGAATTGCGTCCACTCTCGTCCGCCTTTTTCCTGCTGTCAGCCTGGGGTTTGATCGCTCGGTCGGCGTTTTCACTGGGGCCGTCGCTCCGCAAGCAATTAGCCGCGCATGCTAGGCTAACGCGCATGAGTACGCGGCAGCGCTTCCGCTCCATGCTGGTACCGGATGGCACGAACCTGAAGTGGGTCGTCGCGCGTCTCCCGTTTTCACCCGCGAAAGTCTGGAAGACCCGCAATCGCATGCGCGTCAAGGGCGCTATCAACGGCTTCGCCTTCCGCACCTCTCTCTTTGGTTCGGCGGAAAAGGGGTATGTGGTGCTGGTGAACAAGACAATGCAGAAGGGTGCCCAAGTCTCCGCGGGCGAAATGGCCGAGTTCACCCTTGAGCCAGACCTGGAAGAGCGCACAGCGGCCGTACCGCCGGAGCTGGCAAAGCTGCTGAAGCAGGACAAGGCTGTCGCACGCTGGTTTGAAGCGCTGAGCTACTCCATCCGCAAATACATCGGCGATAGCGTAAGCAAGCCCAAGAGCCTGGAAGCGCGCCAACGGCAGGCGGAGCAGATGGTGGAGCGCATCATGCTCGCCATGGAGGGCGAGCAGGTGCTGCCGCCGATCCTGCAAGTGGCCTTTCGCCGCGCACCACGGGCTCGGGATGGCTGGGAAGCCATGACGCCGGTGCAGCGTCGAGGACATCTGTTGGGCATCTTCTACTACCAGAGCCCGGAGGCGCGTGAGCGGCGCGCACAGAAGGCCGTGGATGAGGCGCTCCGCGTAGCCGAAACGAAATCCCCGAAAGGCTGATCCCGTCATTGCATAGCGGAGGCTCGCTGCGCGCGTGATGAGCGGCCCGTGCTGCCAACCCGCATTGTCGCGGCCGACATCGCCTGCACTTCGGCGGCAAGCCGCTCCCGCAATGACGGCGGCTCCATCACCCGCGCCCGCGCACCCAGTCCAAGGACTAAGAAAAACGCCTGCTCCTCACTCTCAAAATCAACCTGCATCGCCGTCCATCCCATCGGCGCATCTTTCGGTAAAGACGATGCCGCCGGGCTTGCGACGCACCAGCGAATCAAAGATTCTGCGGCTTGTGGAGATAGCAGGAGCGTGGCCTCGTAGCGCCGCCGCAGCGCTTCCAGTTCGCTGACGGACTTCTGCCAGTGCTTTGCCAGATCGAACTTTGCTGGCCGTTGAAATGCCACCGCCAGCGGTGTCACGGCGCGCATCCGCGAGACGCGATAGGTGCGCATGCCCCGCGGCGTCCGCGCCACCAGGTACCAGGACATTCCTTTCACCACCAGGCCCAGCGGATCGACCACGCGCGGTCCACTCTCGCCATCGGCGCGCGTGTAGTCGAAGCTGAGCCGGCAATCGCGCGCGACTGCATCCTGCACCGCCGGCAGCATGGAGAGGTCTTCGCTCACCGGCCGCCAATCATTCGCATCCACATGCAGCCGCTCCCGCATCGCCGCGGCCTGCTCGCGCATCTTTCCCGGCAGCGATGCCACCAGCTTGCCCATGGCGCGCTCCGCTGCCGCCGCCAGCCGCGGTTCTCGCAACGCACGGGGCTGCGCCATCAGCAGCGCGCGCAGTTCGGCGGCATCGAGCCCCGGCACCTGCGTGCGCCAGCCCTTCTCCAACTGCCATCCGCCCTGGGCTCCGCGTAGCGCCGTAACCGGCACTCCTGCAACGCATAACGCCTCCATATCGCGGTGCATCGTCCTCTGCGAGACCTCCAGGCGCTCCGCAAGCGCACGCCCAGTCATGCGGCCACGGGCCTGCAGGAGCAGAAGCGCGGAGAGAAGCCGATCCGATTTCAGTGTGTCACCTCACTCCTTACATTTTCTTTTTTTAATTATGACATTCCTTGTCATAAATTGATTTTTACTCTTGTCTTGTAAGCGGAATCGCTTCGGAGGAAAGAG
>DASQRJ010000368.1:0-8045 GCA_035642955.1 Acidobacteriaceae bacterium | reverse complement strand
GTTGTCAGTGGCCGCGCCGGAAATGTTGAAGAACCCGGTGGCCAGGCGCTCCACGTGCGCGCCGGGTGCAAGGACTGCGCTCCCGCTATTCTTCGGCTGCGGGACAGGATGGCCCGGGATATCGAGTGAGGCGAATTCACGCGGGCGGACCTCGGCGTGGCTGGTAGCGTCGCCTTCGACGCGCGGCGTTGGCGCCACGACCAGCGAGTTATCGAAGGCGACCTTGCTGTTGCTGTCCGTGTGCATGTTGCGGATGCGAATCTCCGATGACTCGGAGACTTTGACCGCGCAGCAGAAGGGCTGATAGCTGCTGATGACACGGTATCCGTGATAGTTGGCGACGGTGATGTTGCGGGAGCGTGAGATTTCGAGCGGAAGAGCGAAGCCGCTCTCGCCGCGCTCCTCTTCGGTCTGCAGCGCGATGATCTCCCAGTTCTCGACTCGGTCGAGTTTGACTTCGTTGCGGACGTGGTGCTCGCTCGATAGCTCGTAGACGCGGCCGGGCGTAGTGGTGTTCGAGATATAGAGACCGGCCTGCGCGAAGGTGCTGGGCGTCCAGATGTTGGCGAAGGTGCCGCCGCCGCCGTTGGTGACCCAGAGGCTGGGATACTGCGCGTCCCAGCGGCGATGGATGTCGGGATCGGCGGTATGGGTGTTGTTGTAGGGATTGATGCGTGAGCCGTCAGCGGCGTTGGTGCCGTGGCTGCCGAGGAAGCGCACGTCGTCCATGAGCGAGTCTGCGCCGGACTGCCAGAGCGCGCCGACAGCGCGATCGTTGATGCCGTTGGTATAAAGGCCGATGCCAACGACGATGTTATGTCCGCCCCTGGGCGTCTCGAGCAGCGGCACGGGCGCGCCCGGACCCTGGAAGGCTGCGGTGCCATCGGGAATATCGAACTGCGTCATGCTGGGGTGGAGGCCGATGAGGACGGTGTCGGGTTTGAGATGCAGCGTGTTGGTGACGATGTAACGGCCCTCGGGGATGTAGAGGACGCGGTGCTCCTCGATGGCTTTCTGGATGGCGGCGGTATCGTCACTGACACCGTCACCTTTTGCGCCGAGGGTGTGGAGGTTGACCCAGGTGTCCATAGGCGGGAGGGCGGCGATGACGTTGTTTCCATCCGGCGGCAGTGTGTGCGCCGTGTGGGCATCGAAGCCGGTACGAATCTCGCCGACCATGCCCGGCGCGGGAATGGTCAGGCCGTGTGAGTAAGCCTTGACGATGTAGTCCTCGGCGGGAGCGGTGGACTTCTGACCACTCGCACGCAGCAGAGCAAAGATGGGCACGTGATGGCATTGAATCTCTTCGAGGTTGATCTCGGTGCGGGGGTTGTTCTCGTTGCTGATGGTGATGGCGGGACCGCTGATGTTCTCGAAGCGTGTGTTTTTGACCCACAGCTCTTCGTAGTAGTGCGGATCGATGTCGATGGCTTCGGGAAGGTTGCGGAAGAGGTCGTGGTCGAGGGTAAGGCCGGCCTCGTGCTCGCTAATGGCGGCCTTGCGCTGGCCTTCAAAGGAGGAGTCGAGCAGGGTGAACTGCCAGCCGGGCGAGGGCTTGATGGTGACGATCCCGTAGTCGCCGCCGTAGAAGTGGAGATCTTCGGCTTCGTTGCCGACGTCTTTGAGAGCCGTCATGCCAGAGCGAATGTGGAAGTCCATGTGGGTGAGAAAGCAATGCTGCGCCGCGTGGAAGCGGATAGCGGCCGCAGCCGGATTGCCTTCGCCGAGGTCGAAGTCGATGTTGCTCATGGCGGAGTAGAAGGTGCCGGGATTGGCGTCGACGACGGTGTTGCTGGGCGGCACCGTACCTTCGAAGGGTGGACGTGGCTCAGCATTGGGGCGACTGCGCCAGTGGCGTCCGCCGGGACGTCCGCCGGCGAAGAAGAACATGTAGCCGATGCCCTGCTGGTAGCCCGGAGTATTGTCCGCGAGCAGAAATTCGGGGCGGGTGGCTCCGTAGCCGATAATGCGCACGCTAGGCCAGACGTAGATGGTGCGCGTGATGCGGTACTTCCCTTCCGGAACGAAGAGGATGCCTTCGCCGTGTTCGTCTTCTACCTTGTCGATGGCGGCCTGAATGGCTTCGCTGTCATCGGTAACCCCATCGGCGTGGACCGGAAAGTTGTCCCTGGTGAGATAGACGGCGGCGGGATCGTCGAGCTTGACGGGATAGTAAGACTGCGAGGCCTGGAGCACGCGCGGTGCGGCCATCAGAACGCTGAGCAGCAGAGTGCCAAGACAGCAGGTCTTCTTCACAATCACCTTCCTGTAGAGGCTGGATTTGTTTGAGAGCGGGTGCGGCGGCGAAAGATGGCCGGAGATATTGGGCCAGAGGGCTGGCCGCGATGTCAAGCGCGGCTGATTGGAAACAATCGATTACCTAGGGACTCGCCGTCCCGGGCGCGCCTTTGGCGCAAGTTACCGGGCTCGCTTCCTTTGGTCGCTCACGCTCACATCCGTGGGCGACCTGGCTGAGCCGCTTGAGTGGATCGCTATTCGGCGCGCAGGGCTTCGCTGGGATCGATAGTGGCGGCGCGGTGCGATGGCAGCCATGCCGCGAGGCCGGCGCTCAGAAGCAGCAGAAGGCTGACAGCCATGAGGATGAGCGGGTCGTGTGCGTGCACGCCGTAGAGATAGCTTCGCAGCAGACGAGCGGCAAAGAGAGAGACGATGAGGCCAACGGCGAGGCCGGAGGCGACCAGCATGAGCGCGCGCCGCAGAAAGAGGGCGACCACCTGCGAGCGCTGCGCGCCAAGCGCCATGCGAACACCGATTTCGCGCGTGCGCTGGCGAACGGAGTAGGCAATGAGACCGTAGAGACCGACAACCGCGATGAGCAGAGTAGCCGCGGCGAAGAGCGAGATAAGACGCGCGGCAAGCGTCTGCGAGCCGAGCGAGTCGGCGACGATCTGTTGCATGGTCTGAACATCGTTGAGGGGAATCTGCGGTGCGATCTGGCGCAGAACGCGGTGCATGGATTCGCTGAGGTCGAGTGGAGTGCGGGTGCGCACCGCAATCTGCGCGAAGGAGGCAGACACGTCATTGAAGGGCTCTTTCGGGCCGAGCTGCGTGGTGGCGAGATAGATGGCAGGTGAGGACTCGCCGGCGACGCTGTTATCGTGCGTGTTGGCGAGCACACCGACGATGGAGACCGACTCCCATGCGCCCTTGCTCATTTGCAGATGGGCGGCAAGCGGGTCCCTGCCGCGCAAGTAGCGGACGGCGAAGGCGTGGTTGACCACGGCGACGGGCTCTGAGTCCGGCGTGTCGAGACCCTGACGAAAGAACCGGCCGCGTTCCATAGCGATGCCGAAGGTGGCGGGAAAGTCCGGGCTGGCGAAACGCAGGTTTCCCTGCGGCTGGTCTTCGGGATGCGCGGCCTCGTGGCCCGCGATGTTGAACATCCCGACCATGGTGAATCCCGCGGCGAGCGGCGTGGTGGAGCTAATGGCCACCGATTCGACGCCGGGAAGCTGGCGGAAGCGCGCGATGAGAGGCTCAAAGAGGGCGGCGTCGACACTCCCATGATCGTAGCGGCGGGGTTCCATAGACATCGATGTGGTGAGGATGTTGTCGGTGCGGAAGCCGAGGGGGACGCGATGCAGATCTTCAAGCGAGCGCAGTAGCAGACCCGAGGCGACAAGAAGGAGGGCGGTAACGGAGAGCTCCGCGACAATGAGGACGTCGCGGAGGCGGCTCTGGCGGCGCGTGGCAGTGACGGCCCTGGCCTGCAGGCCCGGCTGCGCGCTGGCTCGCGATGCGGAGAGGGCCGGCAGCAGACCGAAGAAGAGGGTGGAGGCGAAGGAGAGCGCCACAATGGCGGCGAGAACCGCAGAGTCGATGTGAAGAGCGCTTGCGCCGGTGGAGGAGACGCTGCGCAACAGCGTGTGCTCTACGATGCGGAGCAATCCGATGGAGAGACCGACGCCGAGCGCGCCGGCCAGCGCGGAGAGCAACAGACTTTCCGTAAGCAGTTGGCGGACGATGCGTCCACGCGCAGCACCGAGCGCGCTGCGAACGGCGAGCTCCCGCTCGCGCGCGGAGTTGCGGGTGAGCTGCAGACTGGCGACGTTGGCGCACGCCACCAGCCACACCAAAAGAACGGCAGCGGCGAAGGCGAGAAGGGCGGGACGCACATCGCCGACAACGGTGTCCCACCAGCGGCGGATGAGGACGCGATCGGCGAGCGGTTCGCCATTCTTCCCGGTGCGGGTGCGGGCGATGTGGGACTGGATGGCGGAGAGTTCGGCCTGCGCCTGCGCGATGGAGACGCCGGGACGGAGACGACCGAGAACCAGACTGATGGAATCGTCGTCGGGAGATCCCCAGCCGGGCGGCGTGTAGACGCCAATGCCCTGCCATTCTGCGAAATCGGCACCCTTGGGCATGACACCGATGACCTGATAGGCGACCTTGTCCAAGCGAACGGTGCGGCCGAGGATGGACCGGTCGTCATGAAAGGCGGTGTGCCAGAGGGGATAGCTGAGGATGACGGTGCGGGTCTGCTGCTTCTCGTCGTTCAGCGTGAAATCGCGGCCCAGCATGGGATGCAGGCCAATGGTCGGAAAGAAGTTTGCAGAGACGGACTCGCGATCGACGGTCTGTGTGCCCGCGGGCGTCTCAAGAGCGCCCGACACCGCCGAGCTCGAGGCGAGTTGCTGGAAGGAGTGCTGGGATTGTTGCCACTCGCGCAGGTCGCGCCGGCTAGCGTTCCAGAACATGGGTACAGGACCGCGCGGCTCCACGATGGTGAGCAGCGCGCGCGGATGCGGAAACGGCACGGGACGAAAGAGTACGCCGCGCAGCACGGTACACATAGCGGTGCTGACGCCAATGCCGAGCGCGAGAACGCCGATGGCGAGCAGGGCGAATCCGGGATTGCGGTGAAGCTGACGGAGGGCGTAACGCAGGTCGGCGAGGAGGGCCATGGAAAGCTCCGACAAAGCAGATGCAGGCAGTTTGCCACACATCGACGAGGAGGGCCTTCCGTTGGACGAGGCGATTGCGGCTCCGGCAGAGGCGGTTACGGAGCGAACGCGCTCAGCCGATTAGGCTGCCCGAGAGTTTTCGGATCACGGGATAGCACTCGCAGGCGGCGCTTTCGAGCCGTTCGCGATCCAGGATGTGGACGCGGCCTCGCTGGTATTCGATCAGGCCGATGCGCTGGAGTGCGCCTGCGGCCAGGGTGACGGTGGTGCGGCGGGAGCCAAGCATCTCTGCCAGGAATTCCTGCGTGATGAGGAGTTCGTCCCCTCGAGTGCGGTCCTGCAGCATCAGCAGCCAACGCGCCAGCCGCTCCTCGACTTCGTGCAGGCGGTTGCAGGCAACAAGCTGACCCAGGATAAGAGCCTGGGTCTGGATGCTGCGGTGTATGGCGGCACGCAACGGCTCCAGATTTTCGACGTCGCGTTCCAGATCGGCGAAGGCCATGCGCAGCGCGGTGCCACCCATCTGCATGAAGCAGCGGCTGGGTATGCGGTCGCTACCGGCAAGGTGCATGCACTCCACCAGGCCTTCACTGGCCCACATGCCGGTCTCGACGGAGCCGCCGTCTCGCATGGTTGTCACCACCGAGGCGATGCCGGAGGTGAGGAAATGCGCAAACTTGGGAGTCTCGTGCGCCTCATAGACGGACATGCCCACGGGAAGAGAGACCGCATTGAGCTTGGAACGAAATGCGCTGAGCTGCAGGGGCAGGGAGTTCAGGATGGAGTTGGACGGATGAGCGCTCATTTCAGGCCTCTGCTGCGCGCAAAGGGAGACTCTCATTCCGAGTGGAGAGAGGATTGCGTACCGTGTTACCAGACTACAGGTAATTCGGAGCGGAACTCGGATTTAGGCCAAATAAGCCTTTCAAGTGTCGTCCACACGACATAACCAACCGGCGAGGGGGCCGCAGGCTAGTCCGAGGCGATACGAAAATTTGGCTTAATTTGTCGCCCGCAAGACATACCTGGGTTGTGAAAAGCAGGCAAGGTTAGCTAGCTCTCCCCTCGATTCCCTGCAGGAAGCCAGGTTGCACGATGTCGCTACGTTGCCCACGCGTCCTGTGTTACGGACACGACGAAATGCTGCTCTACACCCGGGAGCGGATTCTCGACAGGGAGTTCTTTGTCGATCGATGCGACGACATCGCCTGCCTGGCGGAGTTACTGTCGCGATGCTCACTGGATCTTGTCCTGATCTGCCAATCGGTGCCGGATAAGGAGTGTGACGAAGTGATCGAGATGGTGCGCGCAGCCTCGCCGGAGGTGAAGGTGCTCGTTCTGCAGGCAGGCCATCCCGGATCGTGTTCCTTGCACTCCGACGCGGCGATGGAAAGTCTGGACGGGCCACCTGCACTGCTGCACGAGATCCATGCACTGCTGGGCATGGCTTCCGGCGAACATGCGCCGGCACAGGGATGATTCCGAAGTAAAATTCGGCCGTCAACGATCGCTATTCGCAGCCAACCCGCCGCTGAGCGTGAAATGACGCAACTGCGCCGAGGACTGCCATAACTCGCCGAGCGACTGGATATAGGTAAGCTGCAACTGGAAGAGCGTGCGCTGCGAGACCAGCACTTGCGGATAGGCGGCGGCCAGCTCGCGGTAGCGACCGCGGTAGAGCTCGTAGGCGCGCTGCGCGCGCGGCAGCAGGTCTGACTTGTAACGAGCGGATTGTGCGGCGGCGATGTTGTACTGCTCGATGAGCGGCGCGGCGGTGTGACGCAAGGCAAGCCGGACGCGCGCCGCCTCGGCCTGCGCCTGCTCGACCGCAGCCTGGGCGCTGGCGATGCTGCCCTGATTGCGATTCCACAGCGGCAGATCGACGGAGGCGGAGGCAAAAGACTGCGCGCCGACCGCGACGTTCGGATTCTGTTGAAGCAGTTCGCCGTTCGATTGTTCGCCGGCGCGGAGGGTGAGGTCGGGAACGATCTCCCGTCGGGTGCTGCGCAGTTGCGCTTCGGCTGCGCGCACCGCCGCATCGGCACGCGCAACGGCGGGGCTTTCGGCGAGGATCGAGTCGAGCGATGGCGGCATCGCGGGCGATGCGGCGAGATTGCCGGCGAGACGCGCGAGCGGCAGATCGGGCTGGCCCGCGATGGCGGCGAGTTGATGGAAGGCCGCGATGTAGCGGCGCTGGGCGGCGAGCGTGTCGAGTGCTGCCTGCTCCTGTTCGACTTCGGATTGCAGGACGTCGGGCGTGTCGGCCTGGCCGACGTTGGCGAGTTGGCGTGCGGTCGCTGCGGCATCGGCGGCGAGGGCGCTGAGCTGCTTGCGAGTCGCAATCTCCTGCTGCAGGGCGAGCGCGGCGTAGAAGCTGCTTTCGAGATCGGCTTCGATGCGCTGCTGCTGCTCGGCGAGAGCGAGTTCTCCGGTGCGCTGCTGGGCGCGATAGACATCGCGGCGCAGGCCCAGCTTGCCGCCGAGCGGGATAGTCTGCTGAACGAAGCCTCCCTGCTCGCCACCGCCGTAGGAGCCGCCGCGGATCTGATCGCCTTCGTAGCCGATAACGGGATTGGGCAGCAGCCCGGCCTGCTTGGCCTGACCGGCACTTTCTGCGATGGATGCCTGGGCGGCGCGGAGTGTGGGGTTGTGAGTGCGGGCGGCCGCAAGCAATGCATCCAGCGTGACCGCTGCGCGGTCGGCTGTTTCCGCGAGAGCGTCGGGTGGAGATGCGACCGGTGGAGCGCTCTCCTGACTCGATGACGACGATGACGGCATCTGCACAGCGGGCATGCGGTTCTGCACGGATTCCTGGGCGAGTGCAGCGGAGGCGGAGAGCAGGAGGGTTGCGAGCAGCAGTTTCACCGGCTGCCTCCCTGCATCTGCATATCGGACATGGGTTTTATGTCACTTTGATGATTACGAATGGATTGCATGATGCGTTCGTACTCCGGCTGCGGGAGAACCCTGAGCAGGGTCATCATGCCCTGCATCTGGGCGCTCCATCCGGGAAGCAGACCGGCGTTCGCGGGCCTGGCGACCATCGCGTCCATCTCCATCATGGATCCCTCCATGAAGGCGTCCTGGGGGAAGTTCGGGACGCGGTTCGCGTCGGGC
>DASQRJ010000367.1:0-4194 GCA_035642955.1 Acidobacteriaceae bacterium | reverse complement strand
CGGTGTTGGCGATGGGAGCGAAGTTCGAACCGATGCGATGGTTGCGCCCGAAGGGGAGATCCCAGGAGCCGTTGAGTGAAGCAAGGTTACGGATGTCCGTGGCGGCAAGACCATAGTCGAGATTCGGCAACCGCGGCACGCCGACGAAGGCGGGGGTATTGGCAGAGACGCTGGTGTTCAAGGCGGAACCGTTGTCGAGATTCTTCGACCAGGTGTAGTTCGCGCGAAACTGCAGGCCGTTTGCGTAGGAGCGGCGCACGTCGACTTCGAGCGCGTTGTAGCTGGCATTGCCATTCGAGACCCACGAGGTGGTATTGGTCAGCGCAGGGTTTGCCTTCACCGTCGTCGGGTAGTAGATGGTGCCGGCGGCGAGCGATGCGGGGCACGCGGCGTCCGGGCACACGACGAAGGCCGGCTCGTTCTCATCCAGCGAGAGGATCTGGTGGTAGCTGTGCGAGCCAATGTAGGCGAGGGTCAGCGAGGTTTGCGGCGCGATCTGCTGCTCGACTTTGAGCGTCCAGGCGAGCGTGCTTGGCGTGGCGATGTCGGTCTGCACGCTGGAGGGCGAGATGGTTCCCTTCCCCTGGATGGGATTGGAGACCGTGGTGCCGGAGTAGCTGAGGGTTGCGTTGTAGGGCGCGGTCTGATCGAGCCGGTAGTTCAGGTTGTCGAGCAGGCTCTGCTGCAGTCCGAAGGAGGCGCGCACCGCGGTCCTGCCGTTGCCGAAGGCATCCCACGCGAGACCCACGCGCGGCTGCGGCAGGAACTTCGCGCGATTGTCGGTGAGGACGGACGAGCCGACGGTCGGGTTGGTGTTGATGACGCCGTTGGTGAACCGGTAGTTCGCGGCACGGCCGTTGGCTTCATTCCAGCCATTGCTGCTTTCGACGCGCAGGCCGGCGCGCACTTCCAGACGCGGCGTCGCCTTCCAGACATCTTCGACATAGCCGGCGCCGAACCAGGAGCGCCAATTGAGCGGCGTCGGTGCGGGAACGATGGTGAAGGTCTTGATGGCGCCCTGCAGAAATGTCTGGAGCGTCGCAAAGGAGGCCTGACCATCCTGATTCTGCGCGAGGTTATCGTTGCTTTGCAGACGCTGCAGCCATCCGCCGGCTTCGATCTGGTGGCGTCCGAAGGTCCAGTAGATGTGGTCGTCGAAGGTAAAGAGATTGCGCGCAACGGCATTGTTGCTGCCGACGTTGCCGCCCGCGCCGGTGATCTGCGATGCGCCGTTGGAAGCCGTGGAGCCGGAGATCACGATGGCGCCGACAGGCCGGCCCGCGACGAAGCCGGGGACATCAACCGTGGTAGAGCCAAGGAAATAAAACGATGCGCGCGAGAAGCCAAAGCGCGCCGTATTGAGCAGGCGCGAAGAAACGATGTGCTGCTCCTCCACGCTGACCACCTGCTCGCGCAGTGTCTCGTCGATGACGGCGAAGGGATTGGCGGTAGGGGTGTGAGCGATGGAGTCGTCCACGGTGTAGACGCCGAAGAGCAGATCCTTTGCGCCGAGGTTATAGTCGGCCCGGGCGGTACCGAAGTCTTCACGGATGGTCTGCTTCGGATTGTTGAAAGCGCGCGCGATCCCGGTGGGCTGGCCGTTCGACGGATTGGTCAGCTCGGCTCCGTTGGGCGTGGGCCAGAGTTTCAGAAGATCGGCGACGCCGGGCGCGAGACCGACATCGACCAGCGAGCCACCAGGGCCGACGGGCAGAAAACCCTGGCGCGCGTTCGCGTCGGGCACGAG
Organism: Acidobacteriaceae bacterium; assembly: GCA_035642955.1. Lineage (GTDB taxonomy): Bacteria > Acidobacteriota > Terriglobia > Terriglobales > Acidobacteriaceae > KBS-83. The sequence goes on along the minus strand of DASQRJ010000367.1, from coordinate 2,447 downwards.
AGCGACGTTGCTCAGCCCAAGGTTTTGACGGTAGCCCTCGTAGTTGCCGAAGAGGAAGACCTTGTCGCGGCGAATGGGGCCGCCGAGCGATGCTCCGAAGTTGTTGCGTTGGAACTCGGGAATCTGCTGCTGGTCAAAGTAGTTGCGTGCATCGAGTGCACTGTTGCGCAGGAATTCGTATGCAGTGCCATGCAACTGATTCGAACCGCTGGCGGTGACGATGCTGACCTGCGCGCCCTGCCGCTTGCCGAATGCGGCGGAATAGGTATCGCTGGATATATTGAACTCGCGCACGGCATCCACGCCGAGCAATTGTCCGCTGGTTCCCCCGGGCGTGACGTTGATGAGCGAAGCGCCGGTGTACTCGACGCCGTTGAGCAGGAAGAGGTTGTCCTGCGGACGGCGCCCGGAGACGGAGAACATGTTGCCTACCGAAGAGTTGGAGGTGCCGATGCTGCCGGAGCGCTGCGCCGTGTAATTCACCGTTGCGGGATTGAGGGTGAGGAGTTGGTCATAGGAGCGGCCGTTGAGCGGAAGATTTTTTACCTGGCGCTCATCGACCAGGCCGCTGGTCTGCTGCGTGGTCAGGTCTACGGGCGAGGGCTTGTCCGTCACTTCGATGCTCTGGCTGACGGCACTTGCAGAGAGTGCCGTATTGACTCGCACCGATTCGCCGACAGTGACAGCAACGCCGTCGCGTTGCTGAGCCGCGAAACCATCTTTGGCAACGGAGACTGAGTAACGACCGACGGGAATGGATGGCGCGCTGTACAAGCCCTCACCGTTGGTGGTGAGGCGGCGCTCACTGCCTGTCTCCTGGTTGCGGATGACCACGGCTGCGCCCGGGATGGCGGCGCCGGATGCGTCCGTGATGGCGCCGGCGATCGATCCGCCGACGATCTGCGCCTGCGACGGCGTTGCTATTAGTACGAGTGCTGCGAATATGCCGGCGATGGCCGACCCTGTGCTGAAACGCATGCGCTGATCTCCAGATCACCTGCTGAAACCACGTTGGCGAGAGGAGCGGCGCGTGCTGCGACTAGATAGGGCGGCGCTCCCGATGCACCTGGCGACAACAACAGGCGCAACAACAGGCGGGGCGACAACACGATCCGAATTGAGTTAACAGAGACACGCGAGCCTTATTGCCGTTGCTGCCGGGAAAGCAGCTGGTTGCATTGCATGGAGGGAGAAGAGTTATCTGCGAAGCAAGGCAGACGGTATCTCAGCCGGAGAGCGAGACGTACCTATCGACAACAGCGACAGATAGCGGACTGGGCGAGATACTTCATTTTCAAGAGAATATCACGACCGTGCATGCGGCCCAAATGAGTTGGGATGGATTCATAGAAATATCAAGTCAGGCTTCTAGATAACGAGATGAATGTTCAGCATTCCATCGGGCTGAGCCGTAACTCTGACCTGCTCGAGCGTTGCGACGAACCAGTCGGCGCCAGCGAGTTCGGCTTGCGTGTGAGACGAAAGCACGGCGAGCACCTTGCACCCGGCGGCCTTTCCCGACGCAATGCCCGCAGGTGAATCTTCAATGACAAGACAATCAGCGGGTGAGAAGTCGAGAAGCTTTGCACCCGTGAGGTAGGGCTCCGGGTGTGGCTTGCCGTTCGTGACTTTCTCGGCAGCAACCAACACCGCCGGTATGGGGAGACCGGCGTAGTTCAGGCGGCCTTCGAGCAGGCGCTGGGTGGCCGAGGTGACGATGGTCCAGCGATCTGCGGGAAGCGACGCTAGTAGTGTTTCGACACCGGGCAGGATGATGAGGCCGCTGTGGTCTTCTGCATCGTAGTCCTCAAGGCGGTGCTGCTCGACGACAGGATCGAGATCGGGGCGAAGGATGCGCAGGGTGTCGAGGGCGCGGCGTCCATGCGTGGACTGGAGAGAAAAGCTCCCTTCCATCCCATGATGCTTCGCCCACTGCAGCCAGCAGCGCTCATCTGCGCCGGTGGAGCTGATGAGCACGCCATCCATGTCGAAGAGAATGCCGCGAACTGTCATCGTGAGAGAAGGCATCTCAACACTGATGATGGCATGCCGGGCGGCGCAGAAGTACAAGCCGCGGGAAGCGCACGAGGAGACCGCTCTGCTTTCGTGCGCGGTGGGCGCGGAGCCGGTGTATTATCTAGGGAATTTTCGTCTAGGAAATGATGTGTAAGCGCGTGAGCCGTGCCTGCCTCCGGCTAAGGAAGCAGGCACCTGCTCAGCAGGAGATCCTCTGTGTCATCTTCCGACCCGTTGTTTCCATCGGTTGCATGTAGCACATGGCGCCAACATCGTCCTGCTGTTGAGCCGGCGGCAATGCATCGGCGATATGTTGGTCTTCCGCCGACGCCGCGTTGCAGGGGTTCCCTTCCAGCCAGAAGACGATCGCGTCAGCGATTTCATGGGCTTGCTTCGCGACTTCGCCAAGTCTCTGGGTTACAGCACGCTCG
>DASQRJ010000366.1:0-3572 GCA_035642955.1 Acidobacteriaceae bacterium | reverse complement strand
ACGGGGCGCGTGGCGGTGTTTTCCAATGCCGTGCTGTTCCAGGCGGGCACGCCGCTGTACAAGCAGATACCCGGCACGGAATACGCCTGGCACGAACTGATCGTGAAGCTCACCGATGCCGCCAACTACCAGCCGGTGTGCGAGGCGGTGTTGAAAGAGGTCAACACGGTCTACGATGAGTACCGCGCGAAGATCGAACAGCAACACCAGAGCGTTGAAGTTCAGATGCAGACCACGATCGCGCGCCCTGCCATCGAATCGCGCCTGCAGTTCAACGGGGGCGCATTTCAGCTCTGGACGCGATTCCCGGTCCAGATCAAGCGCGCATCCGAGACCGACGACAAGCTGATTCAGGCATTAGTGCATTTGATCGCGACGAATCCAGAGATCAAGAGCGCCGTGGCCTCCACTCCGGTGATCCAGGCCTCGGTGCGGGGTTGATGCGAAGCGGCACTTCTTCAGCCGAAGTGAAAGTCCGCCGCTCGAAGCGATAGCGGAGAGTATCTCGGTTTGGCTTTTCCTTAACGAAAAACCACAAGAGCTTGTGCTGGCCGCTCTACACCTACAGGGAAAATGCTCTACCGGGTCTGGCCGAGCTCGGCGGCGGTGCCGGCGCCGATCACGGCTATCCCGGGAGTTTCGGGCAGCTTTTCTACGGAGTAGCTCTGCAGCGGGCTCATCTTCACCATGTCCCACAGGTCCTGCTTGAGCAGTTCCACATCGAGGAAGCCGATGTTGAGCCCGGTGAGATAGAAGCGGCCGGGGCCTTCGAGGTGGATGGAGGTGGCGGTGCCGGCGGCGAGCGCGCGGTGCCAGCGCTTGACGAAGTCGGCGCAGCGCTGGTCGCCATTTTTTGCGTTGGCGAAGATCTCGTCCGGCTCCATGTCCATGAAGCGAAGGCGCATGGCGCGATGGCCGACGATGCCTTCAAGATGTCCGACGCCGCCGCAACCGCAGAATCTCTCCTTGGGGTCGAGCGAGACGACGGTGTGACCGCCTTCAAAGGGGCCCTCCGCATCGGGATAGCGGCCGAAGCCGATGCCGTTGCCGAGCGTCCACACGCGGACGACCTTGTCGAGCAGGTTGCGGGTAGCGGCGACACCGGCGGCGGCGGCATCTGCATCGTTGAAGAGCGAGATGGGCGCCTTGATGCCGCGCGTGTGCAGCACCGCTTCCACCTTCTGCGAGATCTTTGCGCCTTTGAGCTGGCCCAGGTTGGGCGAATCTTCGACGATGCCGGCGCGGACGATACCGGGCAGAGCGATACCGATGGCGTCTAACTTTTCCGCCGCGGCATCTCCCTGAGGCTTCAACGCGGTGATGAGATCGCAGATCACGTCGACCAGTTCATCGGTGGGCAGGTCCACCAGGCCGTGCAGCTCGTCCGGGTCTTCGGGATAGCGGCGCAACGCGCCGATGAGCTGACGGTCCTCGATCAGGCCGGCAGTGATGTCGTTGGTCATGACCACGCCGATGCTTCTGCCCATAAATCACTTCCCTTTGCTACAGATTCCTAATGATGCTCTTCAGTTGTTGTCTGCGCCGCGGCCAAGGCGATTGATGCCGTTGAACGCCGCCGTCTTGTAGCACTCGGCGAGCGTGGGATAGTTGAAGACCGTATCGATGAAGTAGTCGAGTCTGCCGCCCAGGGCCATGACAGCCTGGCCGATGTGGAGCAGCTCGCTGGCTCCTTCGCCGATGATGTGCACGCCCAGCAGGGCGCGGGTGTCGCGATGGAAGACGATCTTGAGACGGCCGGTGGTATCGCCGCGAATCTGACCGCGCGCGATCTCGCGATAGTAGGCGACGCCGACCTCATAGGGCACATCTTCATCGGTGAGCTGCTCCTCGGTCTTGCCGATGAAGGAGATCTCCGGGATGGTGTAGATACCGTAGGGATAGTAGCTGGGATTCGACTGCACGGCATTGTCGTTGAAGGCGCGCGCGACGGCGATGCGTCCCTGCTCCATGGAGACGGAGGCGAGGGAAGGAAAGCCGATGACGTCGCCGACAGCGAAGATGTTGGGTGTCTTGGTGCGGTAGTCCTTGTCCACGGGAATGCGGCCGCGCGAGTCGGCTTCGATGCCGGCGTTGGCCAGATTGAGCGCGTCGACATTGCCGGAGCGGCCGACGGCGAAGAGCAGCGCGTCGCCCTGAATGCGCTTCTTGCTTTCGAGGTGCGCAACGACTCCGCCTTCGGGGAGCTCCTCGACGCTCTCCACCTCTTCGCCGAGCCGCATGGTGACGCGGCTGTCGCGCAGGTGATAGCTGAGCGATTCGATGATCTCCTGATCGGCGAATTCGAGCAGGCGCGCGCGCTTCTCAATGAGCGTGACGCGGATGCCCAGGGCAGCGAACATGGAGGTGTACTCGACGCCGATGACGCCGCCGCCGACGACGATGAGCGTCTTGGGCAAGCTAGGCAGGTTGAGCACCTGGTCGCTGTTGACGATGTTGCGGCCGTTGATGGGGACCTTGGGCGAGAAGGCGGGCTTGGTGCCGACGGCGATCACGGCGCTCCTGGTTTCGTAGACGGTGGAGCTGCCTTCGCCGGTGACGCGGATGTGGGTGGGGTCGTCGAAGCTGCCGACCCCGTAGAGAACATCGACGCCATTGCGGGAGAGCTGGGCCTCGGTGACGTCGACCTCAGTCTTGATAACGTGCTGGACGCGGAAGGCGAGATCGGCCATGGTGATCCGCTCCTTCACGCGATAGTTCATGCCGTAGATGGAGCGGTAGTTGTAGCCGGAGAGATGGAGCACCGCCTCACGCATGGTCTTCGAGGGAATGGTGCCGGTGTTGATGCAGACGCCGCCGACCGAGCGCATGCGCTCGACCACCGCCACCTTCTTTCCCTGCTTGGTGGCGTAAATAGCGCCACGCTGTCCAGCCGGGCCCGATCCGATGATGATGAGGTCGTAATTTGGCATGCTGAGAACTCAAGGGTATCGAAGATTGCCTGGGAACGCACCCATAGAGCCGATTCCCTGCGGGCGCGGCCAATCCGCTATACCCTACTCCTTCCATGTTGCAATTTGCCGCATGCGTAGAATGGCGGCCATGGCAAAGGCGGAACTCTGGCCGGATGCACTGGACGCGCTGCATGCTGCGCCGGGGTATCACACGCTGCTGTTCGAAAACGAATCGGTGCGGGTTCTGGAGACCCATGTTCCGCCCGGGCAGACGGTTCCGCTCCACACCCACCGCTGGCCGGCCGCCTTGTACGTCCTGCGCTGGAGCCACTTGGTGCGGCGCGACGGCGAGGGCGCCATCCTGCACGATAGCCGATTGGGTGGGAGTTCCGCTGAGGGGATTGCGACCTGGTCCGGCCCGCTGCCGCCGCATACCCTGGAAAATGTCGGGAAATCCGAGCTGCGGGTCATCAGCGTGGAGTTGAAGAGCGCCGCCGAGCCTGCCCGGGTTTGAGGGCGGCTCAGGATTTTGCCCGATTTTCATCGTTCCGGTGAAGATGCCGGTAGACTTTGGCCATGCGCCTTTACGCGATCACCGACCGGCGGCTGCTGCCGGGTGTCCATGAATCCGGGCGGCTGACCGCCGCGGAACGCGATGCG
>DASQRJ010000365.1:0-3576 GCA_035642955.1 Acidobacteriaceae bacterium | reverse complement strand
GCCCACGTAAATACCGCGTATCTGCAGCATTTTGTGCAGGATAGGGCTGATTGCGAGGCTGTGTTCGCGGCCCCCCAGCACGCCGATCTGCGCGATCACCCCACCGATCCGGGTTGCAGCCATGGACTGTTGAAAAGTGCCGGCGCCGCCGACTTCGACGGTGAGGTCCACACCGTGGCCTCCGGTCTCATGGACCGCCCAGCGGGCCCATTCTGGGTCTTCCCGATAGTTGTGGCCGGCGTCCAGGCCCAGTTTTGCCGCCCGGATCAGCTTTTCCGGGCTGGATGAGGTGCCGATAACCCGAGCACCCAGCGCCTGGGCAAACTGCAGGGCGAAGCAGGAGACGCCTCCGGTGCCCTGGACAAGGACCGTGTCGCCCGATTTGATCCGGCCCGCGGTCACGACAGCATTCCACGCCGTGACGCCGGCGCAGGGGAGAGTGGCTGCTTCTTCGAAGCTGAGGTGCTCGGGAATCTTCACCACCCCGTCCTGGCCGAGGAGGATCTGCTGCGCCAGGGTGCCATCGATGTCGCCGCCGAGGGCGCCTTTGAACTTTTCCGCCGTAGGATCGCCGTCGAGCCAGTGCTGGGAAAAGATGCCGGCGACCCGATCGCCGACCGCGACTCGCGTTACTCCCTGGCCAATAGCGGCGATGGTTCCCGCGCCGTCCGAACAGGGAATACGGTGGGGCTGAAGCTTGGGATTGTATGTGCCCTTGACCGTCATCAGGTCGCGGTAGTTCAGCGAGACGGCGTGGACATTGAGAACGATCTGTCCGGGACCAGGTTGCGGGGCTGGAACCTCGTCGAGCGAGAGCTTGTCGATGCCGAATGCGGGGATGCGCCAGGCCTTCATGGCTCTTATTAGAGCAGGGGGAGCGACCTCAGGGGAAATAGCCGCGCTGAGGAGTCGTCGCGCGCTGGCCGATTCAGGATGATGAGCGGCAGTGACAAGTATCCGGTAGGGTGGTTGATGCCTATGGGCCGGCAGTGCGCCATATGCGTATAGTGTCTTGTTCCGATTGAACCAAAGGAGAGCTTCAGGATGCGCAAGCTTGCAGGGCTAGGTGTGTGGATGGTGATTGGGGTGACGGGCGCGTTGGGACAGGCACCCACGGCGGCGAACGCTCCCGCAAAGGCATGGATTGCCACCAGCGATGGATATACCCAGCAGGTGCTGGCGGTCGAGCTCAAGCATTCGCCGGAGAACGGTTCGGCGCAAGGTCTGGTCCAGTTCGACCAGCAGATCAGCCACCCGACTCTGGCGGATGAGAAGGCGCAGCGGCGGGAGCTGGAGGCGGTGGTCGAGAGGCTGAAAGCGGCCGAGTCGACGGAGAAGGATAGGAACGTCGGGGAGGATCTCGCCATCCTGCGCAAGGCTCTCGACCTGCGGTTCCGCGCCGAGGATTACAACGACAACCACGATGTGGACTTTCTCAACGCCAGCGAGATGGTCTTTGGCGGACTGAAGACGCTGCTGGATGAGCAGGTGGCCGCAGACCGGCGGCCGGCGGCCGTGGTGCGGCTGCGCAAGTACGCGGGCCTGGAGCCGGGATATACGCCGATCACCGAGGTGCTGGAGCAGCGCGAGACCGAGAAGATGGCGAAGCCGGGGATGCTGTATCCCTCACGTGGGGAGATCGATACCGAGCTGGGCCGCAACCAGAGTTACATCGATGGCATGGCCGCGCTCTTCACCAAATACAAGTTGACGGGATGGCAGGAGCCCTACGCGAAGCTGAAGACGCAGCTTGCCGACTATGACGCGTGGGTGCGGATGACGATTTTGCCGAAGGCGCGCACCGACTTCCGTTTGCCGCCGGCCGAGTACGCGCTGTCGCTGGAGGGCTACGGCGTCGACATGCCGCCGGCGCAGCTGGCCGCGAAGGCGCATGCGGCATTCACGGAGTATCAGGCGGAGATGGCGCCGCTTGCCGCCGAGATTGCGAAACAGCATGGCTGGCCTTCGAGCGACTACCGCGACGTGATTCGCGAGTTGAAGAAGCAGCAGATCACCGGCGATGCGATCCTGCCGTTCTATCGGGCACGGCTAAAGGCGATTGAAGACATCATCGTGAAAGAGAAACTGGTGACGCTGCCGACACGGCCGGCGATCATCCGCCTGGCCACCGCAGCGGAGACCGCGCAGGAGCCGGCGCCCCACATGCAGCCGCCTCCGTTCCTGCACAACACGGGACAGCGGGGCGAGTTTGTGCTTCCGCTGAATATTCCGGGCGCGAATGGAGCGGCGGCGGACAAGTACGACGACTTCACCTTCGATGCCGTGGCCTGGACGCTGACGGCGCATGAGGCGCGGCCGGGGCATGAACTGCAGTTCGACTCGATGGTGGAGCACGGGGTGAGCCTGGCGCGGGCGCTCTATGCGTTCAATTCCACCAACGTCGAGGGGTGGGGATTGTATTCGGAGTGGATCATGGAGCCCTACGAACCGGCGGAGGGCAAGCTGCTGACACTGCAACTGCGACTGTTACGTGCGGCCCGCGCCTTCACCGATCCTGAATTGCAAAGCGGCAAGATGACGGAGGCAGATGCGTACCGCGTGCTCGAACAGGATGTGGTGCTGAGCCACGCATTTGCGAAAGAAGAGGTGGAGCGATTTACCTACCGTTCGCCTGGGCAGGCCAATAGCTACTTTTACGGTTACACAAAGCTGCTGGAGCTGCGCAAGGACACGCAGGCCGCGCTGGGGCCGAAATTCGACGCGTTGAAGTTCCACGACTTCCTGCTGGCGCAGGGTTTGCTGCCGCCGGACCTGCTGCGCAAGGCGGTGATGGAGGATTTTGTACCGAGCCAGAGGTAGGCGGCGAGGATCTGCAACCAGTAGCGGCCCACTCATATCTCCCGCATGGCGATTGCAGAGGAGGATTAGAGCATTTTCCCTGATGCTGTGAGGCAGCGGAGAGTCTCTCGGTGTGGCTTTTCCTTAACGAAAAGCCACAAGAGCTTCCGTTGGCCGCTCTATACCTACAGGGAAAATGCTCTAGCATAGAGCTATGTCGAAGGGGTGGGAGTCGAAGTCAGTCGAGGAACAGCAGGCGGAGCGCGCTGCGCCAGTCGAGGCCAAGCACACGATCGACGGGCCGAAGGTGCGGGCGCGGCAGGCATTGGAGCTGCAGCGCGAGCACATTCTCTCCGCGCGCACGGCGAACCCACATCGAAGGGCGGCACTGGAGGCGGCGCTGGCGCAGGTAGAGGAGCAGATCGCCGCGCTCGACGCGTCGTGACTTGATCCGGCTACGAGTGCGGCGCGCAGTCTATACGCGCGTGGCGGCTATGGGGCCAACGCCGACGTGACCCGCAAAGGTACGAGATTCATTCACCATCCATGAAGCGCCTGGTGTCGCAGGAGATTCTGCCCGGCCCGATGCACAGGATGGCGATGAGGCCGACGGCCATGCAGAAGTCGGTGCGGCCTTCGTGCATGGCCGGCCAGAATCCCTGGTGCAGCAGCAGGGGGAGTTTGGTGGTCGCGATGGCGACGCCGATGTCGATGAGCAGCGGGATGGCGGCGAAGCGGGTGACGAGGCCGATCATCAGCAGCATGCCGCAGGCGATC
>DASQRJ010000364.1:0-6599 GCA_035642955.1 Acidobacteriaceae bacterium | reverse complement strand
GCAAAAACAGGGTAGGTGCACGGTGGAGTGTGAATCTCGACAGGCTTTTTTCTCAAGAAAAAGCCTACATAGCGGATCTCGGGCACCCCAGAGTAACCCTGCTTTTGCTTTAGCGCGCGGGTGTGCGCTCTACCCGGATCGACAGTTCGCCCGCATCCGTATTGTTCGGCGCGTACATCAGGTCGAAGATGCTCGCCGCGGTCTGCAGCCACTTCTGGCGTGCGGCCAGCGGCCACTCGACCTCCGGCTGAGGCAGCTTCGAAAATAATCCTTCAATCAGCGGATGCGTCGGTTCAGCAGTCTTCCGCGAGGCCTGTAGAACGGCCCTCGGCGGCGGCGCCGCACCCTCCGGTTCGCGTTCCGGCTCGCGGTCCAGGTGCCGGTCGGTGTTCCGGTCGAGCTCCCGTTCCAGATCCTTGCCATTGCGTTCCAGCACTCGCTCCAGCCGGTCCTGCGCTCGCAGATCCGCGGGATTGCGGTCGTCGGCGCGGTCCAGTTGCCGGGCCTGATTCCGCTCGGAAGCGCCATTGCCATTGCGTTCGGGAGCGCGGTCGCCATTCCGCTCCAGGCGGTTGAGGTCGTCGTACGGGCCTCGGGTCGAGCTATCCAGCTCAGGAGCGGTCTTGAAGGACGGCATGACGGGGCGATCGTTTCCGAAGAGAGCCATAGTCCCACAACTATGCAGAAATACAACTTCAGCCTCAATGGCACTCTTAGGTGATGTAGGAAACGCCCGAAACGGGCTTCCACGGACCGCCTCGCGTTTCACGCGGCCAGTCAACGATAACCGGGCAAAATGCCGAGATCTCCGCGATATACGCCGCTCCCGGACGGTTACTGGACGTGACCGCAATGTGCTTGACGATGCCTCTCCATGCAGCCTACAGTCGGCTCACCTGAGCGCATCACAACCATTAGAAAGCGCGTCCCATGACGAACATCTTCATCTTGATCTTCTTCGGCATCGCCCTGGTCATCGGCATCTACTTCACCTGGATACTCCTGCGCAACGAGATGGCAGGCCGCCCAAAGCCGCCACCGGACCCTTACGACTTCGGTTTTGGACCGTCCCAGCCGGACCACAAAGCCCGCCCGTAGACCCCACGCCCGTAGACCACGCCCGTAGAGCTTGGTGTAGACGCACGCACTGCCGTACCGCGGCTCCCACCCTCGGGGAGTACCCTGCCGTCGTCGCGCCCGCTACCCTCGGGCCACTATGCAACTCCGGCTCCGCACCCCGGCCCTGTCGCTTCTTTTGCTCCTCGCTCTGCCGCTTCTGCCCACTCCCCTCCGGGCCGGCGGGCACGCCAAGCCCCACATCGTGGCTATCGGGACAGGCAAGCGCGTCCCCTACGGCATCACCTCGGATCCCTCCGGTGCGGCTCCTGACGAAAAGACCCTCCACGTTCGTCCACTCATCGTCGATGACAAGGTGAAGGACTGGACCACCGGCGAAGCCCATGACATCACCGACCGCAGCTTCGTCGTCCGCCGCGCCCTGCGCCTCAACGACTCTCTCCCCGGCGACAAGACCGAGCACTGGATCTGGCAGCGCGGCCCCTGGATCATGATCGACCGCAGCAACGGACACGTCACCGCCATGAAGCTGCCCGACTACGATCCGGCCGTCTCGCAGGTCGTCTGGTTCCGTGACTACGCGGCATACTGCGGCCTTACCTCGGGTGGCCATCAGCTCTATGCCGTCGTCGCGCAGGTCGCTGCCCGGCGCCCCATCCTCGCCAAGAAGATCGGCCCCTGGTCTCCAACAGCTTCAGCGCCCGACGCTCCAGCCACCCCCGCCTGCGCCAAAGCCACCTGGCAGCGCGATCCCCTCCGCGTCAGCTTCGCCCCCGCCGGCGCGGCCCAGCCCATGAACTTCAACCTGGTCGGGCTGTCGGCGGTTTTGGTAGAAGATGGCGACGCCGACGAGGGTAGCAGCGCAGGAGCCGGCGCCAACTGACGAGAAAGGGCAGCCGGATCGGAATATCCGGCTGCCCTTTCTGTCTATGCCCTCGGGAAAATCGAGGCTAGAAGTTTCCGGTGTCAAACGGAGACGTCAGCCACGGCGTAAACACCACATTGGGTCCCGTAGCGGATGCGCATTTCTTGGTCGCGGGGCCCAATGCGCAATTCCACCAGTTCTCCGTCGCGTCCACTATGCCGGCGCCCAAGTTCTCTACACCGATGGCGTTACGGTTGAAGTCGTTCAGATGCACGTTCACCTGGCCCGAAGGAGCCTTGAAGGCGACATCGATCGCTTCATCGTCAAAGACATTCTGCGAAACAACCGTTCCTGTGATTGGCGCCACGCTGTAAACGTTGATGCCCGTGGGGCCTGAAGTCGCCGCGTCCGCGGAATCCGCCGCATTGCCGGAGATGCGGTTGCCGACGATCACGTTGTCATTGAGATTGACCGGCGGCGCTGGAGCGGGCGCCGCAGCATGGTTGTGCATGCTGACTCCCGGCTGACCGTTGTCGCGCAGATCGTTATCCGAGACCACATTGCCCGAAGCCGTAGTTCCGGGGAAGGGCGCGAAGATGCCCACGCCGGCGCCGGCGCCGGGTAGCTGAAAGCCATTGTGGGTTGAGTTATTGTGAACAATGGTGTTGTTCAGCACGCCGAAAGACACCTTTGCGGTGGGTATCACCGTAGTGGCCGGCCCGTGAGAAGCCATGGTGATGCCGCAATCGTAGGGATTATCGTGGACCGAGTTGCCGCTGATGAGATTGTTGCGGCTGGCGCCGGTCTCATCGGAAATAAGAATCCCTCCCGAATTACTCTCGATTTCGTTGCGAACCACCTGGGAATGATCCACTCCCATGAGGTGAATGCCCTCGCCACAGTCTTCGCCTTCGTTGGTCTCAAAAGCAGGAATGCCTGCACAGGTTCCGCCACCGATATCGAGTGACTTGTTGTTGTCGAGAACGTGATTGCCCACGATGCTGACATCGGACGCGTTCGCGATCAGGATGCCTTCGAAATTCGCATTGCGAATCTTAAAGCCCGACACCACGACATTGGCCACACCCGCATTAGGAGCCGCTGCCATACCGTCGATGAAGATGCCGTTCGGCAGCCCCTTCGCATCGATGATGGCGCCCTTCTCCAGCGCAACCAGCGAAAGGGACTTGGTAATGGTCACTTGTTCCTTATACGTGCCTGGCGCCACCACAATGGTGTCTCCGGCAGACGCCGCTGCCACCGCCGCGGAGATTGAAGAGCTACAGCCGAAATGTCCGCCCGGATTGACACACCGGATAGCGGCCATGCTCAAGCTGGAGGCTCCGAAGAAGGTTGCCAGCCCCAGGCCGACAGCACGTCGCACAAAATGGCCCTGGATTTTTCTGTAAAGGATGGTTCTCAAGTCCGGAATCATCGGTTTCTCCTGATCTGAAATTCATTTGAGGCTTGAAAAGAGCGGTAGAGCGGATATTTGAGGGGGAATGCGAGGGGAACACGATAGTAGCCCCGCGACCTGCCATGCACAAGAGCCAAAAATAAGACTCCGCAAAGGAATGTGGATCAGAGTGTAAAGCCGTTGGATGAATGCAATGTCACGATCTTGGCCGGGCACCGGGGAAGAATGGTCTTCGGCCCTCCGAACTTTCCTCAGATTCCATTAGCAATAAAGTGACCCGCCATCTCGTAAGGCTTCACGACACGGCTGGCGCACTTGCATCGTTGTCCTCCACCCGGCGCCGGCGGACACCACGCAGCACACGTTCTATATCGGCAGGATCCACAAAGAGCACGTACGCCGCCAGAACATCCCATTGGAACATCGGGACGTTCAGCGCATATTCAAGGCACAGGTGGAATAGAACTCCCAGCAGCAATAGCGGATAGCGGAATCGCCGAAACCAGATCAGAACGCCCAGGCAGAATTCCATCAGAAGGGTCAGCCAGCTGCCCACGCGCAAGATCCACGGGTGCCGGATCCATCCCGGCAGGGGAAAGCGCGCCATCGAGTGAAGGTGGATCACGTAATAGAGAGCGGTTCCATGCGGCCACGCACTTCCCTTCATCTTCCAGCAGAACGAGGTGAGGTATAGCAACGCAAGCTCCAACTGGATCATGCGTTGCGCCCATGGAGCTCGCGGCTGCACTTCGACACTCTCCTTCCCCCTGCGAAGGCGTATCAAGCGATCCAGAGACAAAGCCGCTCCCGCCGGCGCAAAGATGAGGAAGAAGCCGGTGACGCGCAGGAAAACGTCGCCGCTGTGCAGGATGAAAAGATTTCTCTGCTGTATGGAAGTCAGGCAGAGAAATACGGCCACGCTGCTGAAGCGCGTCCATAGTCCTGCCGTCAGCAGCACGGCGAAGCCTAGAAAAACCCAGAAGAATGCGGCGATCCAGCGATCGTCCTGCGGTATCACCGCAAACAGGTTGATCCGCACCTCCGGCTGGGCCTGCATCATGGTTGGAATCGGGATCCAGCCATGCACACCGAACCAATTGAGCCAGTCACCGTGCAGCAGGATCAACGTCGCGGAAACACAGAGACCATAGAAAATACGGAATAGCGCGACGGGAAGCGGGGATCGCGGAGTGAAAAAGAAATCGTTCCACGCCTCCGCAAATCTTCGCAGAATCACCTGAGATCTCCCGGCTCGACATAATCATCGTAGAAAACATTCGGCTCGGGCACCGGCTCATGAGACTCGTCTTCTCCCGGCGTGATATCCGCCCGAAATTGAATCAGCATCACTTTTTCCGGGGGATCGTTCGGGTTGTTAAAAAGCCTGGCGGCATGGCCTGCGACGGCTGGCCACAGGATGCCGTTCTGCGGATTCGGCAATACCTCGACGAACTTCCGGTACCGCTCCTTCCGATACCGCTCCCCGATGCTGAGCTCCTCCATGCGCGGAAACGTCCAGACCTTCAAATGATGGTTGCGCGTGATCACGATCGCCTTGATATACGAATTGACCGAGCTGGGATTGGGCGCAAACATATCCCACGTCTGAAACAGGCCGCTCCAGATCATGTAGGGACCAACCACCGCTCTGACATCCCTCACGACTGCGAAATTCCACGGCATAGCCCAGCACGTAATGGCAATCAGGTGAAACACGATGAAAACATTGACCGCGCCGCGCCGGAAGTCACCGCTGCCTGCATTGCCATTCTTTGCGCTTCTCTCCGAAACAGTTTTTCGGGAGTTGGCTCTCTCGAAGCTCCACCTCTTGTTCTGCCGGCCGTTCTTCGTCATCTTCCCCATGCTGTCTAGTCTCTACCCGCACCATGGACAGTGACGATGCTGTGGTCTTTTTCGCTCATACGATCTATCCGATCGTCCCAATCAGCGGAACTCGCACCGCTTCTCCTCATCCTGAAGAAGCTTCAGGATATGACCGGGCGTAGCATCAAGGCAGGGGCATCCCGTGGAATCCTTTGACGAACTCCTCGCCATGGCCGAAACCGCACACGGGCACCTGTGCGCCGGCCAGATTCTCGGCGTTCGCATGGCCATGCTCGGCTGCCACCGTCTCGGCATCGACCAGCCGCGCGGCCGCGACCGCAAACGGCTCGTCACCTTCGTCGAAATCGATCGCTGCGCCACCGACGCCATCGGCGTCGTCACCGGCTGCCGTCTCGGCAAGCGCGCGCTCAAGTTCCGCGACTGGGGCAAGATGGCCGCCACCTTCATCGACCTGACCCCGGATGACTCGGCACAGTACCGCGCCGTCCGCATCGCCGCCCGCGAATCGTCAAAGGAACTGGCTCGTACCCTGCACCCCGAGATCGACAACAAAAACCAGCAGCAGATGCTCGCCTACCGCGAGATGCCCGACGCAGACCTCTTCACCGAGGAGTGGGTTCGCGTCGCACTGCCGCCAAAGGAATTTCCCGGATACAAGAGCGGCCGCCTCGCCTGCGCCCAATGCGGCGAAGGCATCAACTACGACCGCTTCGTCGAGCGAGACGGCCAGCGCCTCTGTCTTGCCTGTGCCAATCCTGAGGAATGCTACTACCAGCCGTTATAAAGCGCCCTAAGTCATACTCGGCACCGCGATCCTCATATTCGTCACAAATCCGGCCCAAATCACTCCTCGCACACTAGACTGTCCGACGGCACACTTGAGTCTAAAATTCTTCCGAGGAAACGCATGAAGCGACTCATCCTCACTACGATGGCGCTCTCCTTCGCTTGTCTTCTCCCTGCAGGAGCGGAGCAGCAGAAACCCACACCCACGCTGCGCTCCGTCCTGCTCGACGAGTTGCATGACACGCACGACAAGAGCAACTGGTTTGTCTGCGCCAATGTCGCGGTCGCCAATCTCACTCCCGAGCAAGCCAACTGGAAGGACGGCAAGGGCAATCACTCTGTCGGCCAGCTCGCCTATCATCTTGTTTTCTGGAATTCGCGCTCACTCGCCACATTTCAGGGCCACCCTCCCCCGAACTTCCAGGGCGATAACACAGAGACCTTCGATAAATTCGACGCGAAGCAGTGGAATGACACCGTCCACCAGCTCGATCAGGTCATGACGGATCTGGAAAAGGTAGTCGCGAACGCCAGCGACGCGCAGCTCGCCGCATGGGCGCCCACCATCGCCAACATCGCGACCCACAACGCCTATCACATCGGAGAGAT
>DASQRJ010000363.1:0-4126 GCA_035642955.1 Acidobacteriaceae bacterium | reverse complement strand
GATCTCCTTCATTTGCCGCTCCCAGCCGTCGAGTTTGCTGGCGATCAGCGCCGGCAATGCTGCGAGCTCACGGAAATGGGCAGCCAGCGTTTCCTCAGAGAGCGTCTGCAAGGCCACGCCGGAGCCGAGCGCGATGAGGTTGAGCACCAGCAGCTGCGCGGTAAAGCTCTTGGTCGCGGGCACGGCGAGTTCACGGCCGGCCCAGGTCGGCAGGCTGATCTCAGCCTCACGCGCCATGGTGGAGTTCTCGACATTCGTAACCGCTATGGTGCCATGACGACGCCGATTCGCCTCGCGCAGAGCAGCAAGCGTATCGGCTGTTTCGCCGGACTGCGAGACAACGATGATGCCCGGGTTGGTGAGGGTGTTGATCTCGCGGTAGACATACTCACTGGCGTACTCGACATCTACCGGCATGCCGATGACGTCTTCGATCATGATCTCGCCGGCGAGCGAGGCGTGACGGCTGGATCCGGAAGCCGAAAAGACGATCTGGTGGTGGTCGCGAAACCACTGGTAGACGGGTGCGAACGACGCTTCATCGAGCGCGTTCCCGCGGAGGTAGTGATCGAGCGCCGCAGTCAACGATGCTGGCTGCTGGTAGATCTCGCGGAGCATATGGTGCGGGTATTGGCGTTGGGGATTGCTCGTGGACATGGTGTTCTCTTTTCCTCGAAGATGCTCAGTAGGCGACGCCGCCGTTGTATATCTGAAATTCGCGAATCTGCGCTGGCCCATTCGTATCGAGCAAGGTCAGGCGTACGGCGCTTGCCGTGACGGCTGGAAAGATGTCGATTTTCTTGTGGCCGACGGCCTGCGCGTGGGCAACCTCGCGCCATTGGCCCTGCTCTTCGACCTCGATGCGGTACGCGGCGATGTGCTGGCCGTCGTTGAGCCGCTCCATGATCACGGTGCGATCGAAGGTGGTTGGTTGCGCGAATTGCACTGTAAGCATGGACGGCGCGTTGTTGCCGGCCGACGAAGCAGGCGTCTGCCAGTAGGTATTCGCGTCTCCATCAAAGGCCGCGGCAGCGTCCGTCGCATACTTGCCATGCACGGCGAGGTTGGTGCCGTAGATCTGGTGCAGGCGCTCGCCGAACTCTTTCAGCCGGGCGACGTCGGCAGCAGGCAGGCGGCCGGTATTATCCGGCGCGAGTCCAAGCATGAGCTGCGCGCCACGGCCTACGGTCTGGTCATACTCCTTTACCAGTTCCGCGACAGACTTCAACGACGCCTCATCGTTAGGGTGCCAGAACCAGTGACCGGTGTGCAGCGGCGTGTCGGCCTCTACCGGACGCCAGCGCAGGTAGCCGGCGCGGTCCACCACATTCCAGTTCTCGAAATCGACCTCACCGCTTTCGGTGCCCACCCAGCGGAGGTCGGCGTATTTGAAGAGGCCTACGTCCGCGAAGACGAGCGCGTTGGGCTGGTAGGTGCGGAGATTGTCGATGATGGTATCGAAGTCATACGTGCGGCCGGCGCTGCCAGCGCCATCGAGCCAGAACTCGGTGAGTTCGCCATAGTGCGAGGCGAGCTCCTCAAGCATAGCCAGGTAGTACTTGTCGTAGGCCGCGGGATCCTGGTAGCGAGGATCGTGACGATCCCACGGCGAGAGGTACACGCCGAACCGCAGACCGTGCGCGCGTGCGCTGTCCGAGACCATGCGAACCAGGTCGCCTTTGCCATCCAGCCATGGGCTCGACTTGACGCTGTAGTCGGTCTGCGCGGTGGGATAGAGCGCGAAGCCGTCATGGTGCTTGGCCACAAGCACGACGTAGCGGATGCCCGCAGATTCTGCGGCTTCGACCCATTGATCGGTGTCCACGTGCTGCGGGTTGAAGACGCTGGGCGGCGCGGTACCGTCTCCCCACTCACGATTGAGAAAGGTGTTGGTGCCAAAGTGAATGATGGCGCCCATCTCCATATCCTGCCAGGCCACCTGCTGCGGCGTTGGCTTCACATCCACGGCGTTCTGCGCAAGCGCCGATGACGCTGCGAGTGCGAGGATGATGGAGAGAAGATATGTACGCATGATGGCTGCTTATGCTTGCCCTTCTCTCACGCCAGTTGATGCGGCACGCGTAGGGATACTTTCCGATGGGCTGATGCATACGAGCGCAGAGAAGTGTCTGTTCCTCATCGTGTCCTCGGTCAATCGTGTTCTGGGTCAGGCTCCGGAGTATTCTCAATGCGGTAAAGTAAACGGCCGGGTTTGCGCACCAACTGCAGAAATGTCCATATTAAGCCTGATCGATCAATTTTTGTTGTTGCATTGAAGGTTGTTGGTCAACGGCGCGGGGCAAACCCGACGGAGAGCAAGACACATAAAGGAGTAGGAATGCAGCATTTGGCCGCGATCGGGGTTCTCTTTACTTCACTTCTGGGCACCCTCTTTGCGGTGCCAGCCAAGGGCGAAAGCACATTGCCCGCCCAAGTGGTCGTCGGGGGCTGGCAGTTTCGCCTTGCGGCCTCCACTCCGGATGCGGCCGCGCACGCCGACGCCCAGCAGTGGCACGCGGCAACCGTTCCTTCCACCGTGCAGACCGACCTGCTGCGGAATGGATTGATCGTCGATCCATTTACCGGCGCGCATGAGGCGCAGTTGCAGTGGATCGGCCTGGCGGACTGGGAGTACAGAACGACCGTGAACGTGGACGCCGCAACGTTGACGCACGAGCATGTCGACCTGGTCTTCGACGGGCTGGACACCTACGCGACGGTGCGGCTGAACGGGCAGCAGATACTGGAGGCAGACAACATGTTTCGCCGCTGGCGAGTGCCGGTGAAGGGCCTGCTGCACAGCGGCGCAAACGAGCTGACCGTGAGCTTCGCATCGCCGATCCGCAAGCTGCTGCCGGCCACGCTGAAGCGGGCATACCAGTTGCCGGGCGAGTTCGACTCTGCCTTTGGCGATGAGCCGAAGGGGATACAGACCGCCAACTTCATCCGCAAAGCTGCCTACCAGTATGGATGGGACTGGGGCCCGCGGTATGTGACCGAGGGGATATGGCAGCCGGTGCGGCTGGAGACATGGGACATGGCGCGGCTGGATACGCTGCACGTCATCCAGAGTTCGGTCACTGCCGACGTGGCGTCGCTGGATGCTCAGGTGCGTGTGGAGGCATCGGCCGCCGCTAAAGCAACCGTATCCATTACGTATACAACACCCAAAGGCGAGCATGTCCCGCTTGCCGAAGTTACGGCGCAGTTCGTGCCCGGCAGCAATACCGTGCATGTGCCGATCGTGATCGATCACCCCGAGCGCTGGTGGCCGGTGGGCTACGGCGCGCAGAATCTCTATCAGGTTTCGGCGAAGGTGCGGATCGGCCGCGAGACTCTGACCGCGGAGCGAACCACCGGCCTGCGCACAGTGCGGCTGCTTCGGGACAAAGACCAGTGGGGAAAGAGTTTTGGTTTCGAGGTGAACGGCGTGCCCATCTTCGCCAAGGGCGCGGACGTGATTCCCTTCGACAGCTTCCCCGACCGCGTGACGCCGGAGAAACATCGCTCAATCCTGGAGTCGGCGCGCGACGCAAACATGAATATGGTGCGTCTATGGGGCGGCGGCTACTACGAGAGCGATGATTTCTACGACGAATGCGACAAGCTGGGGTTGATGGTGTGGCAGGACTTCATGTTCGGCGGCGCGATTCCGCCGGACGACCCGGAGTTTCGTGCAAACGTGGAGCAGGAAGCGATCGAACAAGTGGACCGCTTGCGCGATCATCCCAGCCTGACATTGTGGTGCGGCAACAACGAAGTGGAGACGGGATGGGACGCATGGCCGGACCGGATGCTATTGAAGGAAAATATTTCGCCGGTCGAGCGCGCAAAAGTTGAGACCGGCATGATGCTGCTCTTCGACGACATCCTGAAGCGTACGGTCGCTGTCCAGGATCCGGAGGTTCCCTACTGGCCCAGCACGCCGAGCGCGAACCATGAGACAGAGGCAAACAGTAACGACAACGGCGATGTGCATTCCTGGAGCGTGTGGTCGGGCTCCGCGCCGATTGAAGATTATCTGAAGGACACGCCGCGCTTCGTCTCCGAGTACGGATTCGAGGCGCTGCCGGACATGCGCACGATTCGCGCCTTCGCGACGCCGGAGGAGCAGACGCTGGATTCG
>DASQRJ010000362.1:0-5348 GCA_035642955.1 Acidobacteriaceae bacterium | reverse complement strand
AGCGCCTATGTGGATGCGCGGCAGCAGGCGGTGCGGGTGGTGGTGGGCCTGGGAGACACCATTCCGGATATGGAGAATATGGTGTTGATCGGCACCGGTGCACGGCTGGGAGCGGAGAGCGTGGGAACGGTGGCCGTGCTGGCGCCGACGCGCATTCGCTACAACGAGACCATCCAGGCGGTCTCGTATATCGCGCAGCTCTCGGAGCGAATTCTGCAGACGCCGCGAAGCTAGCCTGCCTGAGGCACGCGATCGAACAAAGTAATCGAGCGGACCGACTACGGCCGCGAAGAAGGGAACACAGATTTCGAGAGACGTATGGCTATGACTGAAAACGCAACCGACGCAATCAACGAGACGCACAAGACAGAAGACCAGAAGACGGAAGCACCGTCCTCGAGGTTCAACGATATCCTCCCCGAGCCTCCGCCGGGCGCGAAACCGGAGACAATGGCTGAGACTGCCGCTGCTGGGCAGCCGGAAGAGTATGAGCGTCTGCGGGCGGAGCGCGACGGGCTGTTCGAACGACTTGCGCGCCTGCAGGCGGAGTTTGACAACGCGCGGAAGCGCGAGCAGCGCGAGCGCACTGACTATCGGGCCTTCGCCGTCGCCGATGCTGTGGAGCAGTTCCTGCCGGTGCTGGACAACTTCAAGCTGGCGCTGGACTCGAAGGGGACAGCGGAGCAGTTGCGGACGGGCGTGGAGTTGATCGCGAAACAGATGGACGAGGTGCTGCGCGGGCTGAACGTGACACCGGTGGAGACGGTGGGGCAGCCGTTCGATCCGCGGGTCCATGAGGCGCTGGAAAGTGTGGAGCGTACGGACCTGCCGGATCATCAGGTAATAGACGAGATCCGTCGCGGTTACCGCATCAAGGATCGGCTGCTGCGGCCGGCGTTGGTACGCATCTCCGTCAACCCGCACGCGTCGGAAGCCTAACCAGGGCAGCGCGCATAACAACATCTCGCGAGCCGGGGTCGGATCACCATTTCCCGGAAGGCTGGAAGAGAAAACCGAGTACAGGAAAAATGGCAAACGTGGCACACGTCGATTACTACGAAGTCCTGAGCGTAACCAGAGAGTGCGGCGACCAGGAGTTGAAGACCGCATACCGCAAGCTGGCGATGCAATATCACCCTGACCGCAATCCGGACAATCCGGCGGCCGAAGAGCGCTTCAAACAGGCAAGCGAGGCTTACCAGGTGCTGAGCGATCCGGAGAAGCGTGCGGCCTACGACCGCTATGGATACGCCGGAGTGAGTGGCGCGGCCGGTGCGGGAGGCTTCCCTGGCGGTGTGGACCTGGGCGATATCTTCGGCGACTTTTTCGGGGAGATGTTCAATGCCGCAGGGGGGCGCAGTGGGCGGGCATCGCGTGCGCAGCGCGGCCGGGACATTCGTTACGACCTGACGCTCGACTTTGAAGAGGCGGTCTTCGGCAAGGAGACGTCCGTCAGCATCAAGCGTATGGATGTCTGCGGGGAATGCCGCGGCTCCGGCGCCGCACAGGGAAAATCAGCCAGCATCTGCCAGCAGTGCGGCGGACGCGGCCAGGTGCGCTTTCAGCAGGGCTTCTTCTCGATTGCGCGCACCTGCCCCATCTGCAGTGGAACCGGTCAGGTGGTCACCGAGCCGTGCCATACCTGCCACGGTGAAGCGCGGGTGGAAAAAGAGCACACCATCCAGGTGAAGATTCCCGCCGGTGTCGAGGATGGCACACGCATTCGCTACCAGGGCGAGGGCGATGCGGGCCGATATGGCGGGACGGCCGGCGACTTGTATGTGGTGCTGGCGGTAAAGCCGCATGCCTACTTCGAGCGCGACGGGCACGATCTGCATTTCGCGGTCATCATTTCGTTTCCGCAGGCGGCCCTCGGTGCGGAGATCTCCATCCAGACGCTGGAAGGCGAGACGGTGCTGAAGATCCCCGAAGGCACGCAGAGTGGAAAGGAATTCCGCCTTCGCAGTAAGGGCGTGCCCTATCTGAATGAGCGCGGGCGCGGCGACCTGATTGTCCAGGTGGTAGTGGAGACACCGAAGAAGCTGACTAAGGCGCAGCGCGAGGCGATCCAGGCGCTCGGCAGCACGCTTGGGGTAGAAAATCGCGTAGCTTCGCACGGCCTTCTGGACAAGATGAAGGACCTCTTCACCTAGGATTTGCCCTCCGGATGGCGGCGCTGGTGGCGCGTGCTGCCGGACTGACGACCAGGGTGAGTCCCATATCCCAAAAGAGGAATATGGCACGCCTGGCTTGAGAGCATGGGCGAAGTGCAGTTCCTCGCTCCGCCAGAACGACCGCGCTCCGCCAGAATGAGAAGGAGTGCTGGGATCCCGACTTAGCCGATGCGGCTTTGGTTGACCGCTGCATTCACAACCGCCAACGCCGCGATGACGGCGGTCTCCACCCGCAGGATGCGCGGGCCGAGACTGGCGCTGTGCCAGCCGCTACGGGCGAACAAGGCGAGTTCCGCTGCGGTCCATCCGCCCTCCGGTCCCACTGCGAGCACGACCTGGCCCATCTCCGCGGGGCCCGACCTCTGCTGAAGGATGCGTAACAACGGCTGATCCTCTTCCATCTCGGAGAGCAGGATGCGGAGCGGGTGGGATGCTGTGACCCCTTCGGGAAAAGAATTCCGGTCATGGCTTGCCGGTTCGTCTAGGGCAACAACCGCTGCTAACTGGGTAGGTTCGCCGATCTCCGGGAGATCGCTGCGGCGGGACTGCTTGGCCGCTTCGAGGGCGAGACGCCGCCAGCGTTCGGCACGTTTTGCGGCTGCCTGGGCGAGGTGCTTTTCCGTCCGTTCGGCGAGAACCGGCACGATGCGGCCGCAGCCGAGCTCCACTGCTTTCTCGATGGCCCACTCCATACGATCGAATTTGAAGACGCTCAGCAGCAGAGTGATGGGAAGCGCCGGCGCGGTTTCCAGCTGGTGAAGGAGTGTGAACTGGACGCTGTCGCGATCGACGGATGCGATGCGGGCGAGCCACGCGTGGCCGCCGGCGATCACGTCAAACTCCATGCCTGGCTGGGCGCGGAGCACGCGGCCGAGATGCTGGGCCTGATCGCCGTGCAGCGCCGCGGTGGCGTCGTCCCAGGTGTCTGCGATCCAGCGGCGGCGCGTCATGAGAAACTCTATCGCGTCTGCGGCACAAATGATCTGCAGCAAAAACACCTCGGGGGACGCTTGCCTGCGTCCCCCGAGTCTGTTGCCTTGTTTAGGTTGAGTTGCTTACTTCTTCTTCGCTGCCTTCTTTGCCGCCTTCTTGGCCGGCTTCTTGGCTGCCTTCTTTGTTGCCATGGTGTCTATTCTCCCTTGTGCTGCAACACAGATGTTGCAGTTACGGAATGTATAGAGTGACGCTCATGGAGTGTCAAGAAAAAAATCGCGGGAACCTTTGCTTCTCCCTCCGCGCAACTTCCTCTTCGAGGCCGAGTCTGCAACTAGTGTGGGATGCGATGGAGCAGGTGAGCGCCGAGGTAGAGGACGAATCCGCTCAGCGAATCCTGCCATGCATGCGCGAACATGCCCGCGCGCAAACTGCGGCGGAGATGCGCAAGGATGCCGAAGAAGGATCCATACAACACGATGAGCAGCATTCCGCTTGCGCCTTCATAGCCATGCGAGAGACCGAAAAACACCGCTGAAATCGCTATGCCGAGCCATATGCGCCGTGTGAGCACTGTGAACTGCTGCTGCAGATATCCGCGGAAGATCAGCTCTTCGCAGATGCCCGCGGAGATGCTGAGCGCGACCCAGAATGCCAACTCGACGAGAGACGCCGGGGCCATTTGCGTGACCACGCCGCGGATGTCTTCCGGGTGAAGATGGACGTGCCGCAGCAGAACGGCGACGGCGCCTAACACTAAAAGGGAAGCAAACCAGAATCCGATGGCGATCGCGAAGTCGGTCCACATTTCCGCCGCGCCGGCGCGGCGGACGCCGAGCAGTTGGCGCAGGCGGGTGCCGGACAGCCGGGCTCCCCAAAGCACCAATGCGAGCAGCAACCACTCCCAAAGCGCCGCGAACGCGTACATGGGAATATGCGAATGATGCTGCGATGCCACGTGACGGGTGAGGGGCCCCGCCCAATGATGCGTGAGCGCGCCTCCGATTGAAGTGGCCAGAAGCAGCACGAGAACCAGAGCGGTGTGCCAGAGCGGCGCGACGAGCCGTCTGGGCCTCCGAGATTCGTCTGCCGAGATGTCACTGCTGAAGCTGCTCACGGACGCTCGATTGCCGCTGGAGTCGGTCCCTGCTATCTTCACACGTTGGCCCTGCGGAGCAATGCAGGCCACGGGAAGTTGAGGTTTTCAGCATGGAAGAAGTTGTTATCGTCTCCGCGGTGCGCACGCCTACCGGAAAGTTTCAGGGATCGCTGTCTGGGTACAGCGCGGTGCAGTTGGGTGCCCTGGCGGTGCGGGAAGCAGTCCGCCGTGCTGGGGTCGCCCCGGAGCAGATCGACGAGTGCATCATGGGCAACGTTGTTTCCGCCGGACTGGGGCAGAACCCTGGACGGCAAGCGGCGCTGGGTGGCGGGCTGCCGCCGAGCGTGAGCGCGATGACGATCAATAAGGTGTGCGGTTCCGGGCTCAAGGCAGTAGCGCTGGCGGCGCAGGCGATCCAGACGGGCAATGCCGAGATCGTGGTCGCGGGCGGCATGGAGTCGATGACGAATGCGCCCTATCTGCTGCCGCAGGGACGCAACGGCTTTCGCATGGGCGATGGGAAGGTCGTGGACTCGATGGTCCACGACGGCCTGTGGGAGATCTACAACGACTACCACATGGGAGTGACCGGCGAGAACGTGGCCGAGAAGCATTCGATCACGCGCGAGCAGCAGGATGCGTATGCCCTGGCCTCGCACCGGAAGGCAGCGGCAGCTCAGAAGGCCGGCGCATTCAAGGACGAGATGCTGCCGGTGGAGATTCCCGCGAAGAAGAAGGGCGAGCCCGCAGGTGTACTGGATCGCGACGAGAGCGTGCGCGAGGATGCGTCGCTCGAAGCGCTGCGCGCATTGAAGCCGGCGTTCAAGAAGGACGGCACGGTGACGGCAGGCAATGCGCCGGGAGTGAACGACGCGGCGGCCGCGGTGGTAGCGATGTCGGCGCGAAAGGCTGCCGAACTGAAGCTGAAGCCCCTGGTGACGATCCGGGCGCAGGCGACCAGCGGCGTCGATCCGAAATGGGTGATGCTGGCGCCGGTGATCGGGATCCAGCGCGTTCTCCAGAAGGCGGGCTGGACAAAAGAGCAGGTGGACCTCTACGAGTTGAATGAGGCCTTCGCGGTACAGGCGTTGGGCGTGATGAAGGAAGTTGGGCTGGATGCGCCGGAGCTTGCAGCGCGTGTG
>DASQRJ010000361.1:0-4173 GCA_035642955.1 Acidobacteriaceae bacterium | reverse complement strand
TGTAACAGGGCGAGGTGCCGACACCGCTGCCGCTGGCGTCGCAATGACTGGGCGCAAGCGCGTCAGAGGCGAAGTCCAGCAGGCTGGAGTAGTCGTAACTGCCGTTGCCGTTGTAGATGCTATCGATGCCGTCGAGAACGTGGTTGAAGTCGTAGCCGAGCTTGATGGTGTGGTTGCCGCGCACATAGCTGACGGTGCTGGCGATCTGGGTACGATGCTCATCGGGCAGTGCAGCGCGGTCGAGCGTGGGTGGCTTGCCGATGCGCAGCCCGCTGCCGGAGCCGACCAGCGTGATCTGTGGCGAGCGGCCGAAAACATTCCGGCTGAAGGGTTGCTCAAAGACAGACGGCGGGGCGCTGAACTCCGATTCAAAGTCGCGGCCATACTGGACGCGCAACTCGTGCATGAGGTTGGCGGTGAGAAAGGTATTCCAGCGGCCGATGAGCACATCGTCGGTCACATGGTCGTCGCCAAAGCTCGAAATACCGTAGTTCGCGGCTGTCTGGGTGAGCGCGCCGTGCGGCGAATTCCAACGCAGATAGTTGTACTGGAGAGAGAGATGGTTGCGGTCGTTGAACTGCCAGTCGAGTTTAGGAAAGAGGATGAGCTGGCTGGCGCTGCGCGGCACCAGGCCGGTTTCGCCCATCAGGCCGGAGGTGAACTGCCGATACTCCTCGAGCGCATAGCTGGGCAGCGGCACGCCGAGACGCTCCTGCAATGTTGCTAGATCGGACGAGGTGAGCTGCCGATTGAAGAAGGTGGTGATGTTGCCGGGGCGAGAGATGGCGGGAAAGTTGCGGTGGAACTCATCGTAGGTGAAGAACCAGAAGATGCTGTCGGTGCGGATGGGGCCGCCGGCGGAAATTCCCCACTGCTGGCGGTTGTCGGCCGGCGCTACCGGCACGGCGGCGACCGTGCCGTCGGGTTGTAACTGAGCCAGTTGCGTGTAGGGGTTGCGCGCGCCCCAGGCGTTATCGCGGTCGAAAAGGAAGGCGCGGCCATGAAAGTGGTTGGTACCGCTGCGGGTCACGGTATTCACAACCCCGCCGGCGGCGCGGCCATATTCGGCGGAATAATTCGACGTATTCACCTGGAACTCGCGGACCGATGCCTGACTGGTGAAGTAGGCGGTGCGGGTGCGTCCGCGCTCCTCGGAGAAGAAGGCCTGGTTGTTGTCTGCGCCATCCAGGGTGTTGTTGTTCAGCAGTACGCTGATGCCGCGAAAGCTGAGCAGGCCGTAGCCCTGCTGATCCGGCGCCACGGCCGGCGTCAGCAGCGCGAAGTAGGACCAGCGGCGGCTGTTGCTGGGCAGATCGTCAATGGAGGTCTCGTCGATGTTGGTGGAGAGCGCGGGTGAGCTCAGGTCGATGACAGCGCCCGGCTCGTGCACCTCAATCGTTTCCTCGGCGTGTGCAATGGTCAGGTGCGCGGAGAGCGGGGTGAAGCGGCCCACTTCGACGGCGACGCGCGCGATATGCAGACGCGCGAAACCGCTTTGCGTGATCCATGCCTCGTAGCTGCCGGGCGGCAGGCCGGGAAACCGGAAGTTGCCCTGGATATCGGTGCGGGATTGGAAGATGTGTCCGGTATCGGAGTTGGTCAGGTCGACTTCCGCATCGGCGATTACGGCGCCTCCGGGACCAGCCACCACGCCGCCTACCACGCCCTGCGTAGTGGACTGGCCCCGAAGCGATGAAACGAAGACAGATGCAACGAAAAGCGTTGTAACGATGCCGGAAAGTGCGCACTTTCTCGAGATCGCTCCCCAACGCGCGCCGCTGTGCGGCATGGCCCCTGCTCCCGATTGCCGTTCCGGAGTTGCGGTGTCAGGAGCCGGCCTGATTCGATGATGCTTGAGAGGCGCTACTACCTCCATGACCCATAAGTGGTGCGGCACATTACGTCCGATAGACTGAACAGACGAACCATGTTTATCGATGAGGCAAGAATCCGGGTGAAGGCGGGCGATGGCGGCAACGGCTGCATGGCCTTCCGGCGAGAGAAATTTGTGCCCCGCGGCGGCCCCTCCGGCGGCGACGGCGGCCACGGCGGCGACGTGGTGATGGAGTCCAGCGAGCGGCACAATACGCTGGTCCACTTCCGCTTCAATCCGGAGCACAAGGCGGAGCGCGGGCGGCACGGCGAAGGCTCCAACTGCACCGGGCGCGACGGCGAAAGCCTGGTGCTGAAGGTGCCGGTGGGTACCGCGCTCTACGACGAGGAGACCGGTGAGCTGATTCACGACTTCGCGCATCCCGATGAGCGGATCGTGGTGGCGCGCGGCGGACGTGGCGGGCGGGGAAATCAACACTTTGCAACGCCGACGCACCAGGCTCCGCGCGAGCACGAGGCGGGACGCCCGGGGGAGGAGCGCAGCTACCGGCTGGAGCTGAAGCTGCTGGCGGATGCGGGACTGGTGGGCTATCCCAATGTGGGAAAGAGCACGCTGATCGCACGGCTCTCCGCGGCGCGGCCGAAGATCGCCGATTACCCGTTCACGACGCTGGAGCCGAACCTGGGCGTGGTGACGGTGGGCGAGGCGCCGCACGAAGAAAGCTTTGTGGTGGCGGATATACCGGGTCTGATTGAAGGTGCGAGCCAAGGCGCAGGTCTGGGAGTACAGTTCCTGCGGCACATCGAGCGCACGCGCGTGCTGGTCCATCTGGTGGATGTGTCGGATGGCAGCGGTCGTGAATCGCCGGTAGATGATTTCAAGGTGATCCAGGCTGAGCTCGCGAACTTCGGCCACGGCCTCGATGAGAAGCCGATGATCGTGGTGGCGTCGAAGGCAGACGTGGCGAATCCGGAGAAGCTGAAGAAGCTGCAGGCGATGGCGAAGCGGCGCAAGCTGCCGTTCTACGCGATTTCGGCGGTGAGCGGGCAGGGTGTGGATGCGCTGAAGTATGCGATGGCAGATGCGGTGAAGCGGGCCAGAGACGCGGAGCGCAGCGAGGCGTCGCAGCCGGCCTCCAGCTTTAGCGCTTAGAGCATTTTCCCTGATGCTGCGAGATAGCGGAGAGTATCTCGGCGTGGCTTTTCCTTAACGAAAAGCCACAAGAGCTTCTGTTGGCCGCTCTAACCTACAGGGAAAAGGCTCTAGACCTGCACTGGCGCAAAGCGTGCGGCCCGTGCGGGGCGGCGCGTGACTTCTAGCTGCGGCAGCGTGATCAGCTCCCACGCGCTGCGGTCGGCGAGCAGGCGCGAGACCAGCGCGGTATGCATGGCGTGACCGGCACGTTCCGCGACGACGCGGCCCAGGATGCGGTGGCCGGCGAGTGCGAGATCGCCGATCAGGTCCAGCACCTTGTGGCGGACAAACTCATCGGAAAAGCGCAGGCTGCCGTTCTGTACCCCGCTGCGGGTGAGGATGATAGCGTTTTCTTCCGACGCGCCGCGAATCAGCCCCATGTTGCGCAGCATGCGCTCGTCTTCGCGGAAGCCGAAGGTGCGGGCAGCGGCGATCTCCGCACCGTAGGCATCTGCGGCGAGGTCGACCGTATATTCCTGACGATGGATGGGCGCGGGAAAGTGAATCTCGTAGGTGATGCTGTAGCCGTCGCCGGGATAGACGCCGATAAACTTGTCGTTCTCGCGCACTTCGACCTTGCGGAGGATGCGAATGTATTCGCGGCGGCGGCGCTGGACTTTGATGCCAACCCTCTGAAAGGCTTCGACATACGGGAGAGCGCTGCCATCGAGGATGGGGAGCTCGAGGTTGTCGAGCTCGACGATCACGTTGTCGATGCCGGTGCCGATGCAGGCGGAAAGAAGGTGCTCGGTGGTGGAGATGAGCACGCCCTGGCGCATCAGGCTGGTCGCGTAGGAGACTTTGGCGACGTTCCGGCCGATGGCCTGAATCTCGAAGTTGTCGAGGTCGGTGCGCCGGAAGACGATGCCGGTTCCGGCGGGAGCAGGAAGAAGTCGTAACTGGACGGGGGCGCCGCTATGAAGACCGATTCCGGAAAATGCGATGCTGCCGGCGATTGTCTGTTCCAGTTGAGCCTGCATGTAAGGCGTGGGCACCCCTGCCGTGTATCTACCGCGAATAGACTACCCATGCTAGCAAAAGTTTCACTGTGGTAAAGATACGACATAAAAGGCTGCGAAAATGACGGAGATGCAACACAATCCACTTGCGTCCGCACGGCTGCAAGCGCCTGTAAATAAAAAAGA
>DASQRJ010000360.1:0-6324 GCA_035642955.1 Acidobacteriaceae bacterium | reverse complement strand
GATCGCCTGATGCGTCAGCACGGAGTATGCAGCGCCTTCATTCGAGCCGACCCATGGCATGGACAGTAGAAGCAGCCATGCCATCGCACGCGTCAGGCATGACCGTGGCGGCATCTCGCCGCGACAGGTTCCGCGCACCCCCATCGGTTTACCTCCCATTGCGGGATCTAGTACTGCGATGCGGCGCGATTCACTTCAGTCGTAAAATGGGCATTCATGCCCATCCGCTTCTCCCGCCATCCCGGCCTCGTCGTCTACCTCACCGTCGGTGACCCCGACCTGGCCACCACCCGCGCCATCGCGCTCGCCGCCATCGATGCCGGTGCCGACGTGCTCGAGCTCGGTGTGCCCTTCAGTGATCCGCTCGCCGACGGACCCGTCATCGAGCGCGCCAGCCATCGCGCCGTCGCCAACGGCACCACGCTCGCGGATGTCCTCGCTCTCGCTCGCGAGCTGCGCGCCGTCCGTCCGCAGACCGGCCTCATTATCTTCTCCTACCTCAATCCGATACTCCGTTACGGTCTTGAGCGCTTCATAACCGACGCCAAGGTCGCGGGCGTCGATGGCGTCCTTGCCACCGATCTCACCATCGAAGAAGCTGAAGGCCGCTATCTCGATGCCATGCGCGCCGCAGGTCTCGCGCCCATCTTCCTCGCGGCGCCCACCAGCACGGACGACCGTCTCCGCCGCATCGCCGCGGTCAGCCAGGGCTTCGTCTACGCCATCTCTCGCGTCGGCATCACCGGCACCCAGCAGACGCTCGCGACCGACGCTCGGAACTTAGTCGAGCGCCTCCGCCGCTACACGGCACTCCCCATCGCCCTCGGCTTCGGCGTCTCCAACGCTACCCATGTCGCCGCTCTTGGTGAGTTCGCCGATGCCGCCGTCATCGGCAGCGCCATCGTCGGATTGATCGAAAAGACCGCACCGCAGGACGCGCCTGCGGCCGTGGCACTATTTATTGAGGGGCTGCGGGCTGTCGCCGCTACGCCCGCATCGCACTGAAACCACAACCATCACCGCAGTGCACTTCTGTTTGAGGCTCACGATGGATATCAGTGACTGGCGTACGAAAATCGATGCACTCGACCTGCAGATTGTCGAACTTCTGAACCAGCGGGCCGAGGCCGCACGCGCCATCGGCAAGCTCAAGGAAGCCACCGACATGCCGGTGTACGAACCCAACCGCGAACAGGTCATCATGGACAACGTGCGTTCCCACAATCGCGGCCAGCTCCCGGACAGCGAGCTGGTCTACATCTACCAGCGCGTCGTCGCCGTCATGCGTTGCGTGCAGCGGAACCAACTAGCCTCCCAGCAGCCCGATCTTCCGTAAAGTTCACTCCCGTACGGATTTCTTAGAGCATTTGCGGTATAGGTGTAGACGGTCCAGCGACCGCTCTGGTGGCTTTTCGTCAAGGAAAAGCCACACCGAATGTATCTCCGCGGTTCACAGTATTACCGAAAATGCTCTAGCCGAACCGGATGCTACAGTGTTCGAACACGCGGTTTGGCAACAGGAAAGCCGGTCTACTGCATGTCTTTTTTTGACGTACTCTTCGGCCGTCCCCTTGCAAACTCCGAGGAGCGCGCAGAGCACGTCGGACCTGCCGCGGGCGTTCCCATCTTCGGCCTCGACGCACTGTCATCGGCAGCGTACGGACCAGAAGCGGCGCTCACTCTCCTCATCCCGCTCGGCGTCCTCGGCGTGCACTACATCGTGCCCGTCTCGCTCGCCATCATCGTCCTGCTGGTCATCATCTTTTTCTCGTATCGTCAGACCATCGACGCCTACCCAAGCGGGGGCGGCTCCTATACCGTCGCGTCGGAGAATCTCGGCGCCTATCCCGGGCTTCTCGCCGCTGCGGCGCTCATGATTGACTACGTCCTCACCGCGGCCGTCGGCATCTCGGCTGGCGTGGGTGCGCTCGTCTCCGTCGATCCAGGCGCTTTGCAGAAGCACACGCTCGCCATCTGCCTCGGCATCCTCTTCCTGCTCGCCCTGGTCAACATGCGCGGCGTCCGCGAAACCGGTGGCGCATTTCTCATTCCCACCTATCTCTTCGTCGGCACTCTGCTCGTGGTCATCTGCGTGGGCCTGTTCAAAGCCGTCGTGAGCGGCGGTCATCCGCATCCGGTGGTCGCGCCCCCGCAACTCCCTGCCGCTACTGCAGCCATTTCTCTCTGGCTCATCCTCAAGGTTTTTTCAAGCGGCTGCACCGCGATGACCGGCGTGGAAGCTGTTTCCAACGGCGTCACCGCTTTCCGCGATCCACGATGCAAGACTGCTAAGCTCACCCTCACCATCATCATCGCGATGCTCATTGTGCTCCTTGCAGGTATCGCCTTGCTTTGCCGGGCTTACGGCATCGGTGCCGTCGCCCCCGGATCGCCGCAGTATCAGAGCGTACTTTCGGAACTCACCGCAGCGGTCATGGGCCGTGGCGTCTTCTACTACGTCACCATCGGCAGCATCCTGCTGGTGCTTTCGCTCTCCGCCAACACCGCCTTCGCCGACTTCCCTCGCCTGACTCGCGCCATCGCTCTCAACAAATACCTTCCCGGCGTCTTCATCATCCGCGGCCGGCGCCTGCTCTTTTCGCACGGCATCTACGCCCTCACAACATTTACCGCGATTTTGCTCATTGTCTTTCGCGGCGTTACGGATCGGCTCATTCCGCTCTATGCCATCGGCGCATTTCTCGCCTTCACGCTCTCGCAGGCCGGCATGGTCGTGCACTGGCGGCGGGTTCACGGAAAAGGCTCGCTCCTCCACATGTTCGTCAACGGGCTCGGCGCCTTCGCTACCGGCATCACCGTCCTCGTCGTTCTCGTCGCGAAGTTCGTCGAAGGTGCGTGGATCACGGCGGTGATGGTGCCCTTGCTCATCTTCCTCATGATGCGGGTCAAGCGTCACTACAACCGCGTTTCCGCCGAAGTCAATTGCGAGGAGCCGCTCTGTCTGGACGATATCAGTCCGCCCATCGTGCTCATCCCCATGGAGCGCTGGAGCCGCATCTCGGAAAAGGGCATGCGCTTTGCGCTCATGCTCTCGCAGGACATCCGTGCGGTGCACGTCCACACCGGCGACGACCAGGATTTGGAAGATAAGGACGATGAGTTAACACCCATCTGGAAGAAGATGGTCGTCGAACCGCTTCAGGCCGCAAAGCTTAACGTGCCCAAGCTGGTCATCCTTCGCTCTCCCTACCGCTTCGTCGTTCAGCCGCTGGTCGACTACACGCTGAAGGTGGAGGCGGAGAACCCGCATCGCCAGATCGCCGTCATGGTGCCTGAGCTCGTCGTCCACCACTGGTGGCAGAACCTGCTGCACAACCAGCGCGCCCAGGTGCTCAAGCTGCTGCTGCTGGTCAAGGGCAGTCAGCGGATACTGGTGATCAACATCCCGTGGTATTTGGACAAACCCGCGCCGGCGCCTCGTCCAAACAACGGTCAGGCTACTGCGACGACTGTCCCTCCGGAAGCAAAGGCAAACTGATCCTCCGCGGCGCCGCTTGACCGGTATCGAAGTGCTCCGTGAGCGTCCCGTTCAGGAAGTAGTAGCCCTTCTGCGACGGTGACTGCGCGCTCCCGCGTTCGATGGTTCCCGCGAAACTCCACCACACCCCATGCACCTGCCGCGTGATAAACGTCAGCCGCGTCGGGCTCACCGTGGTCCGTGCAAAAAAATAGGTCAGCGGTGCGCCGCGGTCCGAAGCACCATCGCCCATGCGCGTCAGATATCCCTGCAGCCGGACATAGTTGCCGTCTCCGTTCAGGATCATCTCGATCTCCTCCGCGGGATTCGGACTCAGCGCATACGCACCGGCCGCGTCATTCGGCAGATTCGAGCGTCCCGGCGGAAATATTCCGTCCTGCGCCAGCGCCTGTTTTCGCTGCTGCAGGCGCGGGAAAGGAAGCTGCTGCTGCGCCATTGCAACCGAAGATGCACACGATGGAACCGTCAGGACGAGCAGGACGGCCGCCCATATCCGCACGCGCGCTATTCCCCTGGCCATAGAAACGCGGATGCCACAGCAGAGTTGCGCGCAGCTCCGCCGCTTACTGTGCGGGCATGCTCTTCTTCCGCGGCGCATCGAACTCATCCCCTGCCTGCCACCCCTGCTCGCTCTTTGCTTCCGACGCCAGCCAGCCCAGATCGAAGCCGAACTGCGCCATCCGCGCATCCCCCCGGAAGTCCATCTCCGGTTTGTATTCGTCGCTTGGCTGATGGTACCGCTCAGCAGTGTACTGCTTCATCTGCTCCACACCCCAGCTCGCGTCGTGCCCGGCAAAGAGCGTACCCTGCCCGATCGAAAACGCTGGAATCCCATAGCGCGCCAGCGAAAAATGATCGGAGCGATAGTAGTGGCCCGCGGCGGGAAACTGGTCGGTCTGAATCGTCAGGTCAAAATCCTTCGCCGCACTCTCCACTGTCGGATAAAACGTCGTCCGCTCCGCGCCCAGCACATCCGTCGATGTCGGCACACCGACCGGCAGCAGCATGTCGTAGTTCAGGTCCAGCGTCAGATCCTTCTGCGGGACCGGCGGATGCATCCCCAGATACTCCGAGCCCAGCAACCCCTGTTCCTCGGCCGTCACCGCCGCAAAGTACACGCGATGCGGCGGCGGCGTCCCCGCCTTCGCGGCATTTTCGAACGCGCGAGCCAGCTCCAGCAGGATGCCGCAGCCCGTCGCGTTATCCGCGGCGCCATTGTAGATCTTGTCGCCCGGGAGCTTCTTGTCCATGCCCAGGTGGTCGAAGTGAGCCGTGTACAGCACCGACTCTTCCGGCCCCGCGCCCTTCCCAGCCACCATGCCAACCACATTCTCCGAATCGAACGAACGCTTCTCGCTGACGATGTGCGCCTTCAGCCGCCACGTCGTCTCGCGCGACACATTACGTTTGCCCGCCTTGTCGATCACGTCGTCGAGGTCATTGCCGGCTGGGGATGCAATCTTCTCGGCGATGTCGTGTTGTAGCCACGCCGCAGCCTTCAGCTTCGCGTTCGGATCGCCCACCAGGTAGCTCTTCTCGCCCGACCACGAGCTCCGCACCACCTGCCAGGGATAGCTCGCCAGGTCCTCGCGATGAATGATCAGCGCGCCGATCGCGCCCTGCCGCACCGCCTCCTCATACTTGTATGTCCAGCGGCCGTAATAGGTCAGCGCCTTACCCTTGAAGAACCCTTCGTCCTGCGACGGCGGCTCGTTCACGATCACCAACACCACCTTGCCTCGAACGTCCACACCCTTGTAGTCGTCCCAGTCGTACTCCGGTGCGCGGATGCCATAGCCCACAAACACGATCGGCGCATCGATATCTGCAACCGCCGCGCCCGTCTGATTGTTGGTCACAAAATCGGCGCCATACTTCAAGGTCAGCGGCTCGCCCTCCTTCGGCACGAGTTGAAAGCTCGTCTTGTCCGGTACTGTTTGCACCGAGTAAAGCGGAACCTTCTGATACCACGAGCCGTTATCCCCCGCCGGCGTTACTCCGTAGGACGCCAATTGGTCCGCCAGATACTTCGCCGCCAGGCGGTCGCCTTCCGTTCCCGGACCGCGCCCCTCCAGCTTGTCATCCGCCAGATACTTCACCGACGCACGAATCCGCTCCGGATCGATCTTCGCCGCCGCCTGTTGCGCTGCCGTGGGCACCCCTTCCACCTGAGGCACCGGCGGAAGCCCCGCTTGCGCTCCCTGTGCCTGCGCTTGTACACCCACACCCGCAATCGTGATGGTCAGAAAAACACTGCGCGCTGTGCTGAATGGCATCGTTGATCCTGCTCCTGAAGTCAGAGGAAGCCTATCATCCTTTCCCACGCACAGTCCGCTAGCGGCAGGCCGCTGGGACCGGCTGCCGCGTCGTAAATCGCAAAAGCGCCTGTGCTTTGTCTTCAGTGAGATGTTCTATGGACACTTCGCGACGCGATAACACAAGGCGCAGCCATAAGCCGGTCCGCGGTTAGGGCAAGCAGCCCAGCCGCCGCAGGATCTTGCGCGCAAGCCCAGTCAGCGGTCGCTCGGACAACTCGCGCGCCGGGACCCACTCGCCTTCCACTCCGCGCCCCCCGCCGCTTCGCAAGTACACATCCACCACATGATTCGTAACCGTGATAGCATGCCGCACCGTGAACTCCGGTGCCTCGGCGCTCTTCGGCTCATAGACCGGCAACTCCCACATTCCCGCCATCAGCGACGCATCTGCCGCGCGCTGCACCAGCCGTACCAGTTGCCGCGCTCCCGTCCCTCGCCGCCACACCACACGCGCACTATGCCGCTGCTGCTGCGCGCGCCGTGCCGGCATGGGATGTTCTCCCCGCG
>DASQRJ010000359.1:0-3910 GCA_035642955.1 Acidobacteriaceae bacterium | reverse complement strand
TGGAAGCGCGCGCGGACGATGGAGGCGAGGTCGCGCAGTTCCGAGTCCGAGGCGTGCTGCCAGAGATGGCGGGCGTCGTCGGGCGTGATGCGCTGGCCGGCGTGGACTTTTGTGGCGATGGCATCCGTGATCGGGTTGGCTAAAGTGGCCACCTGCTTATTTTAGCGATCATGCTTCCCATGTGCCTTTTGTCAGACCACCCGCTAGCTTTGCGGGGATGGCGCATCCGTTGCGCTGGATGCTTCGGGGAGTTGGCGCAGAGTCTGGAGATTCCTGGGCAGCGCCTTCCACTGATTTTTCTTCAGCTGCAGGACGGCGCCGCGGCGCTGGCTGTTCGCGAAGAAGTGCTCGATGTTGGCGCGGATGGCGGGATCGATGGGCTGCAGGGTGGGACGGGCTTCCGGTTGTGCTGCGGCCGGCGGCGCAGTTTGCGGTTTGGTTGGGGCGGCTGGTGCCGGGGGCGCCGGTGACGCGGGCCGGGCATCGTCAGCAGGCTGTGGACCGGGCCAGGGAGCAGACGGCGGTGGCGGTGGGGCAGCAACACGCGGCTTGACCAGCAGAGCGAGGTAGCGGGCATAGGTCTGGTCCGCCAGTGGATAGGAGCCGGGAGATGCCGGCTGGCCGGTATCGAGGTTGATGGCGGGAAGCTGGAGCGACGGCCGGTCGGCCGGCTCTGCGCGGAGCTGGTCGATGGATTGGTGGTAGTGGTCGACCACCGTGTCCATGCCGGAGAGGAATGTCTTCTGGGCGTCGGCGCTGGGGACGCGCAGGGCGAGGTCCTTGAGGGGACCGACCTTGGGAATGAGCTTCAGCAGGAAGGCGAGAACGCGGGTGCCGAAGCCGGGGCGCTGGTAGCTGTTGCCAAAGCGCTTTTGGTAGTCGGCTTTGCTCTCCCGATAGATCAGCTTCTTCGGCACGAAGGTGGGTTCGGCCTGCCGCATCTGCTTGCCATAGTCGGCGACAGCGACCTGGGTCATCTTCGGCAGGAGAACGCTGACGGTTTTGCGATAGGTGCCGATGGCGAGGTCTTCGTTGGTGAGCACCTGATTGAGCGGGATGCCGTAGGTGTCCTGAAAGGCGCGCTCGAGGACTGGTTTGGCGACGGCGAAGCCGATGAAGTCATGGAAGGCCTCGAGAGCATAGCGCTGCTGCACCACTTCGAGAACGTCGAAGCCGAACTCGGTCTGCAGATGGGCGCGCGGGTCCTGGTCATAGACGACGACCGGGCCGTAACGGCGGCGCAGGCGCGGATATTCGCTGGCGGTGGCGCGGTTGACGGCGGGATGGCCGAGCGAGTCGGAGATGTAATGGGCCAGCGCGCCGAGGGCGAATGCGTATTCGTCCGGATTCTGCGCTTCGCGGACGAGGTTGTCGACGAACTCGCCCGTGCGGATGTAGTGGGTCATGTCGGAAAAGAGCTTGCTGCCGAAGGGGTAGTAGCCGAGATCCTGGATGATGGCGCCCCCGTACGCGTAAGCGTGGGCTTGCTTGATCTGTTCGGGCGTGATGCCCGGGTAGCGGCGCCGGAGCAGCGGGACGATGTGGGTCTTCCAGGCAAGGTCGACGACTTGCTCGTGCGACAGGACAGAATAGGCGCGCGCCGGCTGCGGCGCGACGAGAAGCAGTGTGAGTGCGAGTGCGAGGGTGGCGCGACTGCGGGTCGGGCGGTTGAGCATACCGGATGATTTCGATGCACGAGGACGACATGGTGCAAGAAAGAAATCGACACATTGCAGGAATTATTCGTCACCCGTGGCCGAATGCCCGATGCCCTAAAGAAGTTGCAATCGACCGGAGATCCAGCAAAAAGCAATTTGGGGCATGCCGCAAGCTACATTTATGCTGAAACGTAAAGGCATTTTCGCCATTGGTATGGGCCGCTCCGCGAGCATCCTTGTGGCTTTTCTTAAGGAAAAGCCACACCGAGGGATACTCCGCATACCAGGTCTGAGCGAAAATGCTTTCAGCGCCCACGTTGCCGCTGCCCAGACCACATTGTCAGAGGAGAGGAATGTCAAACGAACAGCGGAATTTCCTTGCCCTTCCCTATGAAGAGCTGGAAGAGCTGAACCTGAAGGCGAAGGACCAGCGACGGAAGCGCGTGGCCGCGGAGACGATTCGCGAAGAGCGGCTGAAGTATCTGACGGATGAGAAACGCATCAAGGCAGTGACCGTCATGTTCAGCGACCTGGAAGGCCGGCTGCACATGCTGGACTACGACAAGAAGTTCCTGATCAAGAGCTGGGATAACCTGACCTTCGATGGGTCGTCGATCCGCGGATTCACGGCGCAGCGCGAGAGCGACCTGCGGCTCTTCCTGGACTGGGGGTCGTTCTACTGGGTGCCGGAGGACTACTTTGGCGGCGGCAAGGTGCTGGTGTTTGCCGACGTGATCGACAAGGGCGGCGAACCCTACGCGGGCGACGTGCGCGGCGTGTTGAAAAAGTTCGCCGAAAAGAAGTTCGCCGACGACGGCTACACGCTGAACGCGGCGAACGAGATCGAGGGCTTCCTGTTCCAGGGCGTGGATGCGGAGCAGCACTTCTACCAGAAGCAGCGCTTCGATTACGTGAATACCGGCGGCTATTACCACTCGCTGCCCGGAGATCCGCTGCGCACCTTCATCGACACCGCGGCCGAGGTGCAGCGCGCGCTGGGCTTCGAGAACGAGAAGGACCACCCCGAAGTGGCGCCGTCGCAGTTCGAGATCAACTACAGCTACGGCGATGCGGTGGGCGCTGCGGACCAGATTCAACTCTATAAGCTGGTCTGCCGGCAGGTGGCAACCAGGATGGGGCTGACGGCAAGCTTTCTGCCCAAGCCGGTGGTGGGCGTGAACGGCAGCGGCATGCACACGAATGTTTCCATCACCAAGGGTAAGAAGAACCTGATGTGGGATCCGAAGGGCCAGGAGAAGCTGAGCGCCTTCGGATGGGGATTCGTCGACAAGATCCTGACCCATGGCAATGATCTGTGCCTGCTGCTGAATGCGAGCGTGAATGCATACCGGCGGCTCGATCCGCACTTCGAAGCGCCGAACCAGATCAAGGCGTCGGCGACGGATCGCGGCTCGATGGTGCGCATTCCGATCGGCAATGAGAAGAGCATGCGGGTGGAGGTGCGTTCGGTGAGCCCGGATGCCAATCCGTATCTGGTGCTGTACTCGATCTTCAAGACGGGTCTGGACGGAACCACGTCGAAGATCGCGAACCTGCGCCAGGCGGAGCGCTATCTGCCGGACAACATCTATGCGTCGCTTGAGGATTTCCGCAATGCGACCTGGACTACCAAGCTGCTGGGCGAGGATGTGAAGGCGCGCTATGCGGACCTGAAGCAGGCGGCGGCGGACCGCTGTCCACGGCTGCTGGGGACATTCGTGAAGGTGCCGGAGGTGCAGTACCACCACGATGTGTACAACCAGTATTTGTGGAACTATTTCTAGATCCTAGCTAGATAGAAGTACGTAGGACAGGGGAGAGCAAGCAATTGCTCTCCCCTTTTTTGATTATTGGAGCGCCATTTGGCTGCCGTCATTCGTAACTGAAGTGCTGTGATTCTCATAGCGACGCGAGCTCCTCTATGGGTATACTCGGGGCGCGTTTTCAAATGGCCGGTGCGAAACCGGCTCACGGCCCCGAGGTATCCCTTGAACCGCTCTTTCGTTTCTGCCCTGCTCTCGCTGGCGTGTCTTTCGACTCTGCCTGCATTGGCGCAAGCTGCCGGATCGACCCAGGCAGACGTTACGCTCTCTGTCCCCCAGAGTCCTACCGGGAGCGGCGTCTCGCTAACTGGCACGGTGCAGTCACCGCTGCCCAGCAGTCCGACGCTACTGCCGCATCCCAGTGGAACCCTGACCTTCTTTGATGGAAGCACCGCGCTGAATCCTGGCGGCACAGCGCTTGCCGCCCAG
>DASQRJ010000358.1:0-11684 GCA_035642955.1 Acidobacteriaceae bacterium | reverse complement strand
CAACTTCGCTTTGTCAGCGGATGGAAACCGGCTGGCAGTGCTGAATCATGGGGAGATCGAGGTGTACGATCTTCCGCCACCGGCGCCGACCGAGCGTGCCTCAAAGTGAAAGCAGGCTGGAGTGAACACTCCGGCCTGCTGTATTTCCAGCGGAGAAGGTGCTACGCCTTCTTGGTAGCGACGGCCTTCACGCGCGCGCTCAGGCGGCTCTTGTAGCGTGAGGCTGTGTTCT
This sequence comes from Acidobacteriaceae bacterium, assembly GCA_035642955.1. Lineage (GTDB taxonomy): Bacteria > Acidobacteriota > Terriglobia > Terriglobales > Acidobacteriaceae > KBS-83. The sequence continues at coordinate 11,452 of DASQRJ010000358.1, read as the reverse complement.
TGTGCAGGGTGCCCTTCTGCACGCTCTTGTCCAGCGCGGAGACCGTGGCACGATACTGAGTCGTAACTTCTTTGGCGTCACCCTTGTGCAGGGCCTCGCGCAGCGCGCGCAGGCTGCCGCGGACGCGGGTTTTGTTGGCGCGGTTGACCGCGGTCTTGCGTTCCGTCTGACGGGCGCGCTTCAGCGATGAAACATGGTTTGCCATGAGCTTCCTTACAAAGATGTCTGGTGGTCGGTCTTTTACTTCGCGCTATTGCTTCGTGGAGCGATGCAGACGGTGGCACTCACGCCGCATCCTCTGCAAAATACAAGTCTACCGTGCCGCTGGCGGGGGGTCAATGCCCGCAGATTCACCTAAAGCGGCGTGGCCAAGCCTGCGCGGCGTGCGTCTCGCCATGCGGTTCAGGCATCGAAAAATGGCAGGTGGGCAGAGCGTAACGGATATTCATCAAATCGCCGTTGACGCACATTCGGGGAGGAGCTAGTCTGTGCGCATCCGAGGGACGGTCCAAGCCGGCAGGCACACAACGGGCAGGAAACTGCCTGTCCCGGGCCAACGGACGCAAGGACCAGCTCCCGCCATCCCATTCAACCCAATCATGCAGCCGCAGCTTCGGGGTTCTCGAACTCTGGAAGCCGCAGGAGGTCCTCCGTCCGCTTGATTAATAAAGCCCTGGAAATCACGCCCAACATTGAGCCCCTGTTCGGGACCCGCGATGAAAATCTGAGATTGCTCGAAGACAAGCTGCAAGCGCGTATCGACCTCCGTTCCGATGCCGTCCATGTCTCCGGATCGGAAGAGAGTGTGGCGCGTGTGGAGCGGATCTTCAACGACTACGAACAGCTGCGAAGGTCCGGGGTAACCCTGCAGAACGGCGAGCTGAACGCCATGCTGAAACTGGTGGCCGCCGATCCCAGCGTCACCCTCAAGGGCCTGGTGGACAGCGGTAAACAGCGGACCACTGGCGGCATCAAGCGCATGGTGCAGCCGCGTTCCGTGAACCAGAAGCGCTATGTCGAGTCCATCGAGCAGGCGGACATGGTCTTCGGCATCGGGCCGGCGGGCACCGGCAAGACCTATCTGGCCGTCGCGATGGCTGCATCCGCACTGATGGCCAAGCGGGTAAGCCGCATCATCCTGGTGCGGCCGGCGGTCGAAGCGGGCGAGCGGCTGGGCTTTCTTCCCGGAACCCTGCAGGAGAAGATCGATCCCTACCTGCGGCCGCTCTACGACGCGCTCTACGACCTGCTGGACCAGGAACGCGTGGACAAGATGATCGAACGCAATGTCATCGAGGTGGCCCCGCTCGCCTTCATGCGCGGCCGCACGCTCAATGACGCGATCATCATCATGGACGAGGCGCAGAACACCACCAGCGAGCAGATGAAGATGTTCCTGACGCGGCTTGGCAACAACGCCAAGGCCATCATCACCGGCGATGTGACCCAGATCGACCTGCCCAACCCCAGGCGCTCCGGGCTGCTGGAAGCCATGGAGATACTGAAGGGCGTGGATGGCATCCGCTTCGTTCACTTTGAAGACGGTGACGTGGTTCGTCACCACCTGGTGCAGCGCATCATCCGCGCTTATGACAGCTTTGGACGTCAGCAGACAGAGCTGCCGCTGGGGCTGTCGGATGGCGAACAGAAATCAGCTCCTAAGCCCCAGTAAGGCTGCTGGTTCACGCGCCCGGTACAATCGAGGTACCGGTTGGATATGAAACGGGAGGGCCGAGGCCCTCCTCTTTCATTTTTGGTTGTCGCAGGTGGGAGCCGGAACAAAGTGATCGAACGATGATCGTGTACGAGCCTGCTATAGCACTGACGCTGCCCCGGGCTGCGCGTCCCCGCCGCCGCGAGCTGGCACACTTTCTGCGCCGGGCTATCGACGCCACCGGGCTGGTAGGTGAGGTAAGCGTGCTGCTCACCGGGGATGCGGCGATCCGTGCGCTGAATCGGAAGTACCGCCATAAAGATAGAGCGACCGACGTGCTGTCCTTTTCCGCCACGGCCATGGCCGAGGGTGTGGCCGGGGACCTGGTGATATCGCTCGAGACCGCGCTGTTGCAGGCAGCAGAACGCGGCCACCCGCTCGAGATGGAGATCAAGGTGCTTGTCCTTCATGGACTGCTGCACTTGGCGGGCTACGATCACGAGGCCGACAACGGCGCCATGCACCGGAAAGAGACCCGGCTGCGCCGCGAGCTGGGATTGACAGAGGGGCTGATCCAACGCGCACAGCAGGGCCGCGCGCATCGGAAGCCGTCGCGGCAGGCGGTGCGTGCATGATCTGGCTTTACGCAGCGATCGTCCTGATCCTGTTGGTCATCCACACACTGGCCAGCTATGTGGATCGCATCTACTCCGAGCTCGGCAAGTTCCTTTCGCGCGAGTTTGAAGACAACATGGAGGTGTGGGAACAGCAGATCGAGCCGACGCTCGGTTTCTCGCGCGAGCGGCTCGCACTCTGCGCAGCGGTACTGGCGCAGCTCTCGCTCGCCGCCATCGTGCTCGTCATCGGCGCCATTCTTTTCGGCCGCGAGGGCGAGGTTGGACCGCCTACGTTGCTGGGTGTGTTGCAGGCAGCGCTCGGTATCGTGCTGGTGGTCCTGATCTTCAGCCGCCTCCTGCCCTATGCCTTCTTCACCCGCACCCGCGGTGTGTGGGTGCTGAAATGGCGCTGGCTGCTGCGGCTCGGCTTCTATGCGGTGCTGCCGGCCGAGCTGACACTCGAATTCCTGCTCTCCATCGTCTCGCTGGCGCATCCGCCCCAGGACGAGACCAAAGAGAGTGAAGGCGATGCCGTGGATGCGTTGATCGAAGCGGGCGAAGAGGAAGGCATCCTCGAGGAGAGCGACCGGGATCTGGTGCGCTCCGCTGTCGAGTTTGGGGACAAGATCGTGCGTGAGGTCATGACGCCGCGCCCATCGGTCTTCGCCGTTGCCGGCGAAACGACGTTGGCCGACTTTCTCGCGATGCTGGAAGCGCGGCCCTTCTCTCGCGTGCCGGTCTTCGAGGGCACACTGGATACGGTGACCGGCATCGTCTTCTCGCACGATCTGCTGCAGATTGCCGACAAGGACGCGTCGACCCGCACGGTTGCCAGCCTGCAGCGGCCCGCGGCGTTTGTGCCGGAGACCAAGCGCGTGAATGAGCTGCTGCGCGAGATGCAGCGCGACAAGCAGCATATGTGTATCGTGATTGACGAGTACGGCGGTGTCTCGGGGCTGGTGACGATCGAGGATCTGCTGGAAGAGATTGTCGGCGCCATCACCGATGAGCACGAAGACGACAGCGACGCCAACCAGCCGAAGCAGGAGAGCGAGGGTGTGTGGATCGTTCCCGGCAACCTCGAGGTGGATGCGCTCGAAGCGCTGACCGGCGACGAGGAGTTGCGAGACAATCATTACGCCGCGACAACGGTTGCCGGTCTGGTGAGTGAAGTAGCAGGGCGCATCCCGATGGCCGGCGAAGTAGTGCTGGCGGGAAAGACGCGGCTGGAAGTTCTGGCATCGACCGACCGGCGGGTCGAACGCCTGCGCGTCTCGGCTGTCGAAACGCCTGCGGCCTAGGCTGACGCGAGAGGATAGTACCAATGCGATCGGGATTTGTCTCTATTATCGGCCGCCCGAACGCGGGCAAGAGCACGCTGCTGAACGCGCTCACGGGCGAGAAGGTCGCGATCGTAACCGCGAAGCCGCAGACCACGCGGACACGCATTCAGGGCGTCGTCGAAGTACCTGCGAAAAAGGGCAAGTATCCGGCGGCGCAGATCGTCTTTGTCGATACGCCCGGCATACACAAGCCGAGCACCCAGTTGGATCGCCGCATGATGCAGGAGGTGCACGATGCGCTCGAACAGCGCGACATCGTGCTCCTGATGCTGGACGCAACGCGCGAGCTGCGGCTGCCGGGAGATGCCGCAAGGGACAAAGCGAAACACGATCGCGCCTCCAGCGAGGACATGTTTGCGCTGCAATTGATTCGCAAGCTGGACTGCCCGGTCTTTCTGGTCATCAACAAGATCGATCTCATCGAGCGGGAGAAGCTGCTTCCGCTGATTACCAAACTCAGCGCCCTGCACAACTTCGCGGCGGTGGTTCCCATCTCGGCGCGCAAGCGCGACGGGCTCGATCGGCTCATCGCCGATCTGGTCAAGCATCTGCCCCAGGGGCAGCGCTACTATCCATCGGAACAGTACACCGACCAGCCGGAGCGGTTTCTGGTGGCGGAGCTGATTCGCGAGCGCATCCTGATGGAGACCGGCGAAGAGGTGCCGTATGCCTCTGCCGTCGTGATCGAGCGGTATGAGGAGCCGCCGGCGAATGCAAAGCCGCGCAAGGACGGCAAGCTGCCGGTGACCAGTATTGCGGCGGCCATCTACTGCGAACGCACCGGCCAGAAGGCGATTCTGATCGGCAAGGGCGGCTCCAAGCTGAAGGCGATCGGCGCTTCGGCGCGCAAGGAGATCGAATCGCTGCTCGGCACGCGCGTCTTTCTGGAGCTGCATGTCATCGTCGAGGAGAACTGGCGCGAGTCGCGCGGCTTCGTCGAATCGCTGGACTGGCGGCGGCAACTCACAGATCTGGCAGGCAAACAGGGGGGCGACTAGAGCACTTTCCCTGATGCTGTGAGGCAGCGGAGCTTCCGTTGGCCGCTCCACAGCTACAGCGAAATGCTCTAGCTCCTTCATTTGCTGAGAGCGATCGATATCCCGTGCACGCTCGGACGCGCGATGCGGACGTCGTCTCCGCAGCCCGGACAATCGATCTGAACCTGCGCATTTCCGGCCCACCCAACCTTTAAGAAATGCTTGTGGCGTACCAACACGACGATCTCGCCGAGCCGCGCGCGACTATCCGCACGCTGCAGGTAGACATTCGTCGTCGGAGTCGAAAGATTGCCGCAATCGCGCACTGTGGTGCGCGTGGTCCACGCGTGATCGGGCGAGGTACTTTGATCCACGATCTGCTCGCTGCAGACCGTGCAGGCTGTCGCGATGGCGAGCAGAGCAGCGGATAAAGTAGCAGCGAGCCAGCGCACGAAAAAATAGCTTCCGCGCACCGGCTATTCGCGGGCGCTGATGCCGAGCGCCTTCATCTTGCGATAGAGATGGGTGCGGTCCAGCCCCAGCGCTTCCGCGGCGCGGCTCATGTTGCCGTGGCACTCGTCCACCTTTTTCAGGATGAAGTCGCGCTCGTAGGCATTCCGCGCCTCCTGCAGCGAATTGAAGTCCGCGGTCAGCCGGCCCGGGTCGCGGTGCACCAGCATGGGCAGATGCTTGCGCTCGATGCGTGTCACTTGCGGATTCAGGATGACCAGCCGCTCCACCAGGTTGCGCAGTTCGCGCACATTGCCCGGCCAGTGGTATTGCTTCAGCAGGCCCAGTGCCTCTTCGCTGATCTCGATGCGTGGACGGCCATATTCGCGGCCGAATTCACCCAGGAATTCGCGCACCAGGATGGGTATGTCCTCGCGGCGGTCGCGCAACGGCGGCACGTAGAACGGAATGACGTTGAGCCGGTAGAAGAGATCCTCGCGAAAATTTCCGCGCGCAATCTCGTCTTCCAGGTTCTTGTTCGTCGCGGCGATGATCCGCACATCGACGCTCACCGGCTGCGAGGTCCCCACCGGCGTAAAGCGCTGCTCATCCATCGCGCGCAGTACCTTGGCCTGCGTCTTCAGGCTCATGTCGCCGATCTCATCGAGGAACAGCGTCCCGTTGTTGGCGCGCTCCAGCGTGCCGCGCTTCTCCGGCGGCCCGCCCGGCACCGCGCCGTGACGATAGCCGAAGAGCTGTATCTCGATCGAATCCTCTGGAATGGCGGCGCAGTTCAGCTCAATGAAAACGCCCTCGTGGCGCAGGCTCTCCGCGTAGATTTCGCGCGCAATGATCTCCTTTCCCGAGCCGGATTCCCCGAAGATCAGCACCCGCCCATTGGTGGGCGCCATCAGCTTGATCTGCTGACGCAGTGCCTTGATGGGCACGCTCTCTCCCGAGATGTGCGCGCGCGGCGAAAGCTGGCGCTTCCATTCCTCATTTTCCGCACGCAGGCGGCGCGCTTCCACCGCATTTTTCAGCAGGATGAGCGTGCGTTCGAGCGAGAGCGGCTTTTCGAGGAAATCGAATGCGCCAAGTTTGGTAGCGCGCACCGCGCTCTCGATGGTTCCGTGGCCGGAGATGATGATGACCTCCGGCCGGATCTCGCTCTCCAACTGACGGATCTCCTGCAGCACATCCATGCCGTCGCGGTCGGGGAGCCAGATGTCCAGCAACACCGCATCGTAGGTGGCGTCACGCAGCAGCACCATCGCCTCACCGCCGGTCGCTGTTGTCGTAACGGTGTACCCGTCCTCGGCCAGGATTTCGCCCAGCGAGTCGCGTATGTCGGCTTCGTCGTCGACGATGAGGATGTGGCTCACGAAGGCAGCTCTGCAGTCGCCGAAGTGACATTTTCGGAGGTGGTCATATCGGCAAAGGGAAGCTCGATGATGAAGCGCGCGCCGGCCGGCTGGTTCTCCTCCACGCGAATGGTGCCCTGGTGCTCCTGTACGATCTTCGACGCGATGGCAAGGCCGAGACCGGTGCCGCGCTGCTTGGTAGAAAAGTATGGCAGAAAGAGACGCTCGCGCATATCGCTGGTCACGCCGGGGCCGGTGTCGGCGACGATGATTTCAGCCATGGTGCGCCCCGGATTTTCTCCCGTAATCAGCGTGATCTGCCGATGCAGTGTTCCCTGCATCGCCTCCGCTGCATTGTCGATAAGATTGGCCAATGCGCGGCGGAGCGCGTCCTTGTCGGCCATCACCAGCGGCAGATCCGCGGCGTATCGCCGCTCGATGCGGATATCGTCCATGCGTCCGGCAAAGATAAGCAGCGCGGCGTCGACAATGGAATTCAGGCTGATGGGACGAGGCGCCGCTACCGGGAACTGCGCCAGCGCACCGAACTGGTCGACCAGGTTACGCACCGTTTCGACCGAGCTGAGAATGACATCGCTGCAGTGACGAATGACAGCTGGCGTGTCTGGCGTGGGCTTTTCGACGTGGCGCCGGATACGCTCTGCCGATAGCGAAATAGGAGTCAGCGGATTTTTGATCTCGTGTGCGACACGCTGCGCTACCTCCTTCCATGCCGCCTGCCGCTGCGCCCGCAGCACCTCCGTCATGTCTTCCAAAACCAGCACATAGCCGCGCTCCTGCTGCGGTTGGTCCAGGATGGCAAGGGTCACGGAGAGCCGTCGCGATCCGCTCGAGGTGGCGAAGTCAATCTCCGAACCCGCGATGCGCATACGCTGGCTGCGCCTCAGCAGCCGATGCACCTCTTCGCTGATGGCAGGTGGAAAAGCCACGTCCACCGGAAGATTGGCAAGCGCATGTTCGATATCGGCAGCGTTGGTGTGGAGATCCAGCAGGTCGAGCATGGCGCGGTTGGAGAGCAGGACCGAGAGCCCGCGGTCGAGCGTGGCCACCCCGCTGGGAATGGTGTCGAGGATGAGTTCGAGTTCGCGCCGGCGGTCGGCCAGGGTGCGATTCACCTCCGAAAGCTGAGCGGTGGAGGTTTCGGCGAGCGCGCGGCTCTGCTCCAGATCGGAGGCCATGGCATTGAACGAATGAATGACCTCGCCGAGCTCTTCGGGGGCGCCCACCGTCACGCGATGGCTGTAATGTCCTGCACTGATCTGTTCCATGGCATCGGCCAAAGTCTCAGCCGGACGCGTCACCTGCTTGGCCAGATAGAGTGCCAGCCAACTGCTGGCAAACAGGGTGAGCACCGTAAGCACCAGCATCAGCAAAAAGTAAGTTCCGCGGATACGATTGCGGCCTCGAAAGAGTTCCCAGTAGCTCTCCGCCCCCGATCGGATGGTGCCAACGGTACGCGACAGCCCGGCCGGCATGGGAAGCGCGACCACGACCAGACTGGAAGACGGCGTGGCCGAGGTGCCAAGAATGTAGTCGACCCCACCGGCGCTCAGGATAGGCTGATCGGTGCGGCGCGCGGCGGCCAGCACAAAGGCAGGCAGCGTTTCGCCCGCCGCAGGCCTCGTGGTATCGGCATCGTCCATCCACGGACGGATCTCCGGATTCCCAATGGCCTTACGCGGCACGGCATACTCCACCACCGGCACGTCGTCGTCGTAGATGATGACGAAGCCGCCGGTAAGGGTGATGCGATGGCTGCGCACGACTCCCAGGGCGGAGAGGATATCTTTTTGCTGCAGGCTCCGGTCCAGCGTCACGGAGCTGGCCAGGGACTCCGCTTCGGCCCGCGCATTCTCTGCCGCATATTGCGAAAGCTCCAGCGCTACACGGGTGGAGTCTTCACGCAGTTGCGCGACGGGCTGCGAGAACCACCGGTCGATGGAGCGATTCATCAGCAGATAGCTGAAGAGGAACATGAACAACGTGGGTGCGAAGCTCAGGATGAGCGCCCCGGAAAGCAGCCGGGTACGGAGACGCGAGCCCAGCAGCCGGTTCTTGCCGTCCGCGTACAGTTTCAACACATTGCGGCAAAGCAGAACCAGCAGCACCACAAACAGCAGAAAGACCAGAATGGACACCGCAGTGAACAGGAAGATGCCGTTGCTGTTGCGCGGGTTCAGGAAGTGCAGATTGAAGGCGTTGAGGGCAATCAACAGAATCGCGGCCAGGCACAGGCAGCCAGCGAGCAGAACGACGGTTACACGGCGGCTGCGAAACACAAGGCTCCTTCCTGGCGCCGGTCTGTGCGCGAACCCAGCGATTATAGGCGCTTCCCGGTGCATACCGGGGGCAGGCCAGCGGGCTTGATAGCAAGATTCATCGATGTTCGGCTGCATTTCGCCGCCCGCTGTGGCATCCTAGTGAACGCTATGATCCATGCCAAGCTGACACAACTCGCGCTACCGTTTTCACTGGCAGGCCTGCTCCTGGTTGCCGGTTGCAACAAGAACCAGCCACCGCAGAATGCAGAGCAGCCTGCGGCGAGCCAGCCAGCAACACCAGCACCCGGCACGCCAGCCGCTGCGCCTGAAGCACCGAGCGCCACCCCAGCGGCGCCGGCCAACACTCCTGCACCGCCCCCGCCACCTCCACCGCAGCCGGTTAGTTACACCATTCCCGCGGGAACGCGCGTGACGGTGCGGCTGGCTCAGACCATCGCCTCGAACACGGCGCATGAGGGAGATGCCTTCGATGCGACCGTGACCTCGCCGATCATCGTAAAGGGCAAGACGCTGGTCGCCACCGGTTCCACCGCGAGTGGTACGGTGACTGCGGCCAACTCACGGGGCAAGTTCAAGGGCGCGGGTGTATTGTCACTGCGTCTGTCGAGTCTCCGCATCGCCGGAACCCGCACTCCTATCGCTTCCAGTACCTGGAGCCGCACCATCAGCGGTAAGGGCAAGCGCACTGCCGGCTTTATCGGTGGCGGCGCTGGCGCTGGTGCACTCATTGGCGGTCTGGCCGGTGGCGGCAAGGGCGCGCTCATCGGCGGATTGGTTGGCGGCGGCGGCGGCACCGCGGCAGGAGCGTACACCGGAAACAAGCAGGTCGTGGTCAGTGCCGAGTCGCCACTGACCTTCACCCTTGAAAACAGCGTAACCGTAAAGTTGAATCCCTAGAAAAGTTGAATCCCTGGTTTTGAGTGAATCGGAGCCAAGAAGGGCGCAGCAGCAGCCGCACCCTTCGTTCTTTCGCACTCAAACAGAATCAGGCAAGCACATCGCGGATGGGCCGGTACTGCTTGCCCTGCGACTGCGCCACCGCCTGATAGGTCAACGTGCCGGCGTAGGTATTCACGCCCTCGGCCGTGCCGCTGTCCGACAGGATGGCCTGCTTCGGCCCCAGCTGCGCAATCTTCATCACATAAGGGAAGGTTGCGTTGGTGAGCGCAAGCGTCGAGGTATTGGGCACCGCCGCCGGCATATTCGTCACACAGTAGTGCACCACTCCGTTCACTTCGTAGGACGGATTGCTGTGTGTGGTCGGCTTCGCCGTCTCGACGCAGCCGCCCTGATCGATCGCCACGTCCACGATGACCGCGCCCTTCTTCATCTTTGCCACCATGGCCGCGGTCACGATCTTCGGGGCAGCAGCGCCCGGAATCAGCACACCGCCGATCACCAGGTCGGCTTCGCGCGTGGTGTGCGCGAGATTGTAGGAGTTTGAAGCCAGCGTGAAGACCCGCCCGTTGAAGATGTCGTCCAGCTCACGCAGCCGGTTCAGGTTCAGATCGATGAGCGTGACCTTCGCGCCCATGCCCAGCGCGATCTTCGCGGCGTTCGTGCCCACGATGCCGCCTCCGATAATGCACACATTCGCCGGCGTCACGCCCGGCACGCCGCCCAGCAGCAGCCCGCGTCCACCCTTTTCCTTTTCAAGGTAAGTAGCGCCCACCTGCACCGACATGCGTCCCGCCACTTCGGACATCGGTGTCAACAGCGGCAGAGCATTGTTGCGATCGCGGATGGTCTCATACGCGATGCCCGTCACCTTCTTCTGCAGCAACTGATCCGTCAGCACGGGCAGCGGCGCCAGGTGCAGATAGGTGAACAGCGTCAGGTCTGGCCGAAAGAAGCCGTACTCCTTCTCCACCGGCTCCTTCACCTTCACCACCATGTCGGCGTTACCCCACACATTGTGAGGGGAGCCGACAATCTCCGCTCCGGCCGCCTGGTAGTCGTCGTCGGTAAAGGCGGAGAGCTCGCCGGCATGCGTCTCCACCAGCACCTTGTGGCCGGCCTCGCTCAGCGCCTTCACGCCCGCAGGCGTGATGCCCACGCGAGTCTCGTGGTCTTTGATTTCCTTCGGCACTCCGATGATCATGCATTCTCCTGGGTAACTGCCGCGCTCAATAGTTTGCGGAACAGGTGAATTGGACGTGGTTAAACCACGATGAGGCCCTCGCTATGACGGATCTGGTATGACTCGTAGTGGCGACTCTCGCCATATAGATCAATCCGAAATCCATCGCCGAAAACTAAAGAAAGGCCACTCTTACCAACTCGATGAAATGCGGTAGTGGTTTTTCCTAGAAAGCCAAGTAAGTCCACAATGCATTTCATATCGCCGCTTTCGGGTAAGACGGACCAATGGTCTTCGAGGCCCCATTGTGATTTTGAAGTTGGAGTAATACATGAAACAGACTCGTCGCTCGAAACATTCACATACGGATGAAAGTTCAATTGAAGCTGAGTTTCCCCGACGCATACCTGAATGAGCGTAAGACCGATCAGAAAATCGAGATTGAGATTTGCGTCAAGGTCGTACATCGGCCGTTTCCGTCAATCCGCGTTATCAATCTGCGCACGCTGCAGCTTGTCCGAGTAGTCGATGTACACCGACTTCCACGTGGTGTAGAAATCCAGCGCGCCGGTGCCGCCTTCGCGATGGCCGTTGCCGGTTTGCTTGACGCCGCCAAAGGGGAGATGGACTTCCGCGCCGATGGTGGGTGCGTTGATGTAAGTGATGC
>DASQRJ010000357.1:0-8794 GCA_035642955.1 Acidobacteriaceae bacterium | reverse complement strand
GCTGTGGGACACGGCAGGCATTCACGTTCTCGGCGCATCCGCTCTTTACAACGGCGACTGGCATCTGCCGGTGCGTTCAAGCGCGGTCGACTTGAGTTGGCACACTCTACTCGGGAATGCGGCTTTTGTGCAGGGCATCCTGGTCCCGAATTTCGGCACCAATTCCGCGCTGTGGAGTCTTGCTTACGAATTCTGGTACTACGTCCTCTTCGGTCTCCTGGTAACTGCCGCTCTGCGAACGACGCGGCTCTGGCTGCGCTTTCTCTTGGCGGCGGCGATCGTGGCTGTCGCCTGGTTTACCGGATTTGGAATCATGGTCCTGGCCCCCTTGTGGTTCCTGGGTCTTGGCATCTACATGCTGCCGCGGTTGAGTCTTTCCACCCGGAAAAGAGGCGCGTTGTTGGCCTGCCCCACACTTCTTTTTCTCGCTTTTCTTGAATTCACGTTTGGACGGCCCGCTCCCGCATGGGCTCTTACCCACCCGCTTATGGTGGATCTGACTACCGGCGTTCTCTTCAGTTTTGTGCTGTACGCCATACTGCATGCCAATCCCGTGCACTCCGGATATCAGCGGATCGCGCACTGGATCGCTGCGCCAACCTACACGCTCTACGCCAATCACCTGCCGGCGATCGTTTTTCTGCTGGCATTGACGGGTATACGCCGCGCGCCCACTCCGGTGCATTGCCTCGAGCTGGTCGGCTGGTTCATCGTGTTCTGGTTTTATGCTTACGGACTCTATCTGCTATTCGAATCGCGCACGCAGACGATACGGAACTGGGTAGAACCGAAGCTCTTCCCTTTGACCTTGCGGTAGAGCGTTTTCATTGCTGGTTTCTGTCGGAGCGACGCTGTTGGTTGAGCAAAGTAGTACGAAAGAGGCACACCCCCGAGCGAGAACTATCCCTTTTCCCGCTCGAAATACGAGACAATGCGTGCAACGCATGCGTTCCGTCCTCCGTGTCCCGCAACTCTTGGCTATCGGTCTGCTCTCCTCGCTGCCAATCGCTGCTCAGAGCGTACCGCGCGCTCAACCAGATACGCCGCCCACGCCTACCACCCAATCGACTCCTCCTGCGCCCGCCCCCGCGCCGCCCGTACAGTTCACGCGCACCCTGCCGCCCACACCCGTGCGCCAATCCGGCACTCTGGGGTCTACATACATTCCGCTGGACAGCTGGATGTACCCCGAGATCCTGCGGCTCTATTCGCTGGGATTCATCGACACTGTCTTTCTTGGCATGCGGCCTTACACGCGCACCAGTGTTGCGCACATGCTGGATGCATCCGCGGGCGCTATCTACAACAGCGACAGCGACGAAGCCAAGGAGATCTACAGCGCCCTGAGCCGCGAACTGGCTCCCGATCTTGAGCTACCCATCGACGCCCACCGGGGCCACTCCGAGATCGAGTCGGTCTATACGCGCGCGCTGGGCATCGCCGGTCCGCCGCTCCGCGATCCCTACCACGCCGGTCAAACCATCGTGAACGATTACGGCCGGCCCTATGCAGAGGGCTTTAACAACATCACCGGTGCAAGCGTCCGCACAACTTTCGGCCGGTATTCGGGCTATCTTCGCGGCGAATATCAGCACGCACCCACGCTGTGGAGTTATTCGTTCCCGGTGGCCAACTCCCTGGCGAACCAGGATGAGCAGATCTTCGACGGCTACAACCCAACTATTCCCTATGGCACGGTCGTCAGCAGCGTCGATACCTTCCGCATCCAGGAAGCGTATCTCGCGGCAAACTTTGCCAGCCATGAGATTTCGATCGGCAAGAGCGATGAATGGTTCGGGCCGGGACGCGGCGGCGGCATGGGCTACAGCAACAATGCAGAGAACATCTATTCGATACGCCTCAATCGCGTAGAACCGGCGTACATCCCGTTCGTCTCCCGCGTCTTGGGGCCGATCCGTTACGACATACTCTACGGCAGCTTGCAGGGACACAGTGCTCCACGCAATGACTACATGCATTCGGAAGGCTTCAGCTTCAAGCCTTCCGCCAACTTTGAGTTCGGATTCGAACGCACCATCGTCTTCGGCGGCAAAGGCCACGAACCCGTCACCTGGCATACCTTTCTCAAGGGCTTCTTTGATATCAACGACACCACGGAACCGGAAAAGCTGGGCCGCGATGACCCGGGCGCGCGCTTCTCGTCCTTCAATTTTTCCTATCGCCTGCCATTTGTACGCAATTGGCTTACGTTTTACAGCGACTCCGAGTCGCATGATGACGTGACCCCAATCAGCGCTCCCCGGCGCGCGGCCATCCGGCCTGGCCTCTATCTCTCGCACTTCCCTGGCGCGCCAAAATTATCGTTGCGCGCGGAAGACGTCTCTACCGACCCCCCGACCGGACGCAGCATTCACGGGAGCTTCATGTACTGGGAGGTAGAACAAAAGCAGGCATATACCAACAAGGGCTTCACCTTCGGCGACTGGATTGGACGCGAAGCCAAGGGCGGCCAGGGCTGGCTCACCTATCACCTCAGCGGCAACGAGTGGCTGGAGTTCCAGTATCGCAACGCGAAAGCGGCGAAGGACTTCATCCCCATGGGAACCACGCAGAACGACTTCACCGTGAACGCGGTAAAGCGTCTCGGCAAGGATGTGGAAGTGAACGCATGGGTGCAGTACGAGCGCTGGAAGGCGCCCTTTCTGTTGAACGGCGACGCCTCCGCCCAGAACGACACCAGCATCGCCGTACAGGTGACACTGTACCCGCGCAACAGCCTCCGCCGCTATTGATGCCGCAGGACAGGGCGGCCCAGCCGGCCGCGACCACCAGCGCGATATAGATCATCTGCAAGAGCAGCCGCGTACGTCAACCGACGATGCAAACGCTGGCAGTCCTCTGCCTACCCGGCACTCACCGTGACCTCTTCGAGCGCGAGTTGTAGCTCCGGTTGGTTGGCCGCGAGCTGGATTGCAGAACAGCCTTTCAGGATCCAGTCCGGCTTGGCGGCAATCAGGTCGGTAATCGATGCCGTGGTGGTAAACGCGATCACACGCGCTCCGGCATTTCTGCCGGAAGCGATGCCGGCAAGAGCGTCTTCCACGACGATGCACTGCTCCGGCGCGAAGCCCAGACCGGCCGCGCCTTTCCGATACGGCTCAGCATGGGGCTTTCCGTTGGAAATTTCGTTGGCGGTGATGAAGAGGCCCGGCGTCGGCAGCCCCGCGGCGCGAATCCGCACCTCCGCCAGCGGACGGGTGCAGGAGGTGACGATGGCCCAGCGGTCCGCCGGCAAAGCTGCCAGCAGTTCCTGGACGCCGGGCAGCGGAACAATATCGTCGACATCGTCGATCTCCGCCTGTTCGATGATGCGGTTCTCCGCCTCGTGATCGGCATCGGGCAGAAGATCGCGGAGGGTGGCAATGCTGGGGCGTCCATGCGCATGCCGCAGCACCTCGTGCACATCGAAGCCGCGTCCCGCCGCCCATCGCGACCATACCCGCTCCACCGCGGGTATGGAGTTGATGAGCACACCATCCATGTCGAACAGCAGGGCCTGCGTAGAAACCATCGTCATGCTTCCATGCTAGCCGAATGGCTGCGCAGCCCGGTGGCCCACGCATCTACTTCGCAGGAAACAGGAAGCGCAGAAACGGATCGACGCGCTTGGCCCAGGCATCCTCATTGTGACGGCCGCCCGGCGCGCGAAGATATTCGATGTCGACGCCGTCACGCCAGCCGCGCCGCTCCAGCAAACGATGTAGCTCATCGCATTTCCTGATCATGTTCGGGCCTTCGGAAAGTCCTATGTCCAGCCAGATGCGCGGGCGTGGTTCCGGCCGCGTGCGCCGCACATACGGCAGCATGCCGCCGCGTGCCCACCACACCGAAGGGGACAGCACCGCCAGCCTTCCAAAGACATGCGGCCAGGTGAGTCCGAGGTAGAGCGATATCAGGCCGCCCAGCGACGACCCTCCCACGCCGGTATGCTCAGGCCCATCGAGTGTGCGATACGTCCGCTCCACCCACGGCTTCAACTCCTCCACCAGCAGGCGGCCATAGAGGCTTCCCTTGCCTCCACCCAGAGTCCGGTCGGGCATGGGTGTGTACTCCTCCATGCGCGCGATCCCGGTGTTGTATATGCCCACAAGGATCAGGGGCTCAGTGACGCCTTGCTCGATCAGCCGGTCGCTGGTCGTCTGCACGTCCCAGAAGCTGCCCTTGATGAAGCTGGTCGAGCCGTCGAACAGGTTTTGCCCGTCCTGCAGATAAAGCACCGGATAGCGCCGCCTGGAATCGAAGTAGTCCGGCGGCAGCGCGATGACCACGTCACGGCGCGCCGGCAGAAAGGCCGAGACGAACTGCCGGTGCAGCCGTAGCCGCTCACTTCCGCCAACCAGCACGGGCTCGTTGAAGCTGACCGGCTCCAGCACGGCGGCGGAAGCCGGATCCGCCACTGTCACCTCTGGAGCTGCGGCGTTCCGAGTGATTTTCTTCAAATTCGATAGCTCGTCGAGAGTAAGCTGCTCTGTTTCGTACACGTGCCTCCCTGAAGTTGCCGGCCCCTGGATTGCCCGCATGGCAATCCTGCACAGGCGCAGGCACGTGGCCGCGGCTCTGCTACAGTAGGTGCTCTGCAAGAGCCTATCAAGTGCCGGTCTTCAGGACCAGCAGGCTCGGCAGGAGCGAAAGAGTTGAGGGGGAGAACCATCCACCACCCATGAATCGCGAATATCACAAGTGGTATTCAGAGCGCCTTGGCCGGGATATGGAGCTGCTTGTCTTTGGACACAATGGTGTGCCGGTCATCGTCTTCCCCAGTTCGCAGGCGCGCTTCTATGAGTTTGAAGACCGCGGCATGGTGGGATCGATCGGCCACAAGATCGACAACGGGGAGATCCAGCTCTACTGCGTGGATTCGCTCGACGCCGAAAGCTGGTACAACCGCAACGTGCCGCCGCGCTGGCGCATCGCTCGCCAGATGCAGTACCAGGAGTACATCCTCAACGAGGTGCTCCCGCTGGTTCGCCTCAAGAACCACGACAGCCACCTGATCAGCCTGGGCTGCAGCTTTGGCGGCTACCACGCGGTGAACATTGCGTTGCGGCATCCGGACGTCTTCACCGGCTTCCTCTCCATGTCCGGCGCCTTCGATGCTTCCAACTTCCTGCACGGCTACTACGATCAGGATGTCTACTTCAATACGCCGCCGCACTATATCGCAAACATGCATGACCCCTGGTACCTGGATCGCTACCGGCGGAATACCTATGTGCTGGCCACCGGCTGGGACGACCAGTGCCTGGGGCAAAATCAGCATCTATCCAATTTGTTGGGTAGACAAAATGTCCGGCATCAGCTCGCGATCTGGGACAGTTGGAACAGCCACGACTGGCCCACCTGGCAGCGCATGATGAATGTTTACCTGTGATGGCATGCTCCCGGCAGACACTGGGAGCGAACCTCCACGACGGAAGGAGCAATCATGAACCCGCGACGGAAGGAGCAATCGTGAAAAAGATCGGCGTCCTGTATGGCATGGAAAACACCTTCCCCGGAGCCCTGGTCGAGCGCATCAACGGGATGAAGCTGCCCGAGATCGCGGCCGAGCCGCTCCAGGTTGGCGGTGTGCGTGAGGCTGCTCCAAGCGGCTACGCTGTCATCGTCGATCGCATCTCGCACGACATTCCTTTCTATCGCGGCTTCCTGAAGAATGCAGCGCTTACCGGAACGATCGTTATCAACAACCCGTTCTGGTGGTCTGCCGACGATAAATTCTTTAACTACGCTCTGGCCCGCAAGCTTGGCGTCGCCGTGCCGCGCACCGTCCTGCTGCCGCACAAGCAATATCCAGCCGGCACCACCGATCGTTCGATGCGCAACCTCGAGTTCCCACTGGATTGGAAGAGCATCTTCGAGTACGTCGGCTTCCCTGCTTTCCTGAAGCCCTTCGACGGCGGTGGGTGGCGCGATGTCTACCACGTGCACAACTGGGAGCAGTTCTTCCAGGCATATGACCAGACCGGCGACCTGTGTATGACGCTGCAAAGCGCGGTGAAATTCCAGGAATACTTTCGTTGCTATGTCATCAACCAGAAGAAAGTCCACATCATGCCGTACGATCCGCGGCGTCCCTTCCACGAGCGCTATGTCAAAGATCCGCCGGCATACGCTTCCAAACTGCTGGAGCGCGTCGAGCGCGATGCTCTGACGCTGTGCCGCGCGCTCGGGTATGACCTGAACACAGTCGAGTTCGCGGTCGAGGATGGTGTGCCATACGCCATCGACTTCATGAATCCCGCTCCCGATGCCGACGTGCACTCGGTGGGCGAAGCGAACTTCCGCTGGATTGTGGATGCAGTGGCTGAGATGGCGGTGGAAAAGGCGAAGCAGCATGCCGGAACTCCCGCGGGCGGCTTCGTCTGGTCGTCATTCCTCTCCGGCAAGCCCGTCACCAAGGCAGCTGCCGGATCGGCTCCGGCAAAAGCGGCGGCGGAGAAGAAGCCCGCCGCGAAAAAAGCGCCGGCAAAGAAAACCGCAGGCAAATCGACAAAGGGCCCATCTGCATAGAGAAGTCGACATCTGGAGTAGGCACCATGCGCCCATCGTTCTCTCTCGGCATTGAAGAGGAGTACCAGACCGTTGATCCCGTAACTCGCGACCTGCGCTCGCACATCAAGACAGAGCTGCTGGCCAAGGGTAAGCGGCGTTTAGAAGAGCGCGTCAAGGCCGAGATGCACCAGTCGGTCGTCGAGGTAGGAACGCGCGTCTGCCGCACCATCGCCGAGGCGCGTGACGACCTCTACGATCTGCGGCGGCAGATGATTCACATCACGCAGGAGCACGAGCTCGTCTTGGTAGCCGGCGCCACGCACCCATTCGCCGATTGGCAAGCGCAGGACATCTATCCGGATGAGCGCTATGAACGTGTTGTCGAAGATTTGCAGCAAGTGGCGCGCGCCAACCTGATCTTCGGGCTGCATGTACACGTCGGCATTGAAGACAAGGAAACAGCGATTCGCGTCATGAATTCGATGCGCTACTTCCTGCCGCACATCCTTGCTCTCTCCACCAACTCGCCCTTCTGGCGTGGTCATAACACCGGACTGAAAAGCTATCGCGCCAAGGTCTTCGACAAGTTTCCGCGTACCAACATTCCAGACAGCTTCGGCAGCTGGGGCGAGTTCGAGCAGTTCTGCAACCTGCTCATCAAAACCAACTGCATGGACAACGCGAAGAAGATCTGGTGGGACATTCGCCCCCACCCTTTCTTCAACACCATCGAGGTGCGCATTTGCGACATCCCGATGCGCGCGGAAGAAACCATCGCGATTGCCGCGTTGATTCAGGCCACCGCCCTCAAGCTCTGGAAACTGCACGCGAGCAATCAGGATTTCCGCCAATACAGCCGTGCGCTATTGATGGAAAACAAATGGCGCGCGGTACGCTACGGTCTTGAAGGCAAGCTCATCGACTTCGGCAAGGAGGCTGAGGTTGACGAACGCGAGCTGATTCTCGAATACCTGAACTTCGTCGATGACTGCGTGGATGAACTGGACAGCCGGGAGGCGGTCGCGTCCGTGCGCAACATTCTCGAAAACGGCTCCGGTGCCCAGCGCCAGGTTCGCAGGTTCAAGGAAAGCAATGGCGACCTGAACGCTGTCGTCGACTACATGGTGGAGGAGACCCGCGCCGGTCTTTTCTGACGTACCTTGAACAGGCGCGGACACGATACACTGCAGCATTCCCTGCAAACCATGACCGCCATCCGCACCAACCTGCTTGATGTTGCATTCCCGGCCGATTTCACTCCTGGCGCCCGCAGCGCCGTCACTACCTGTCTGCGCATTCAGCCGACGGAAAAAGTGACTCTCATTACAGACGAGGCGACGATCGAAATCGCCGCATCGATCGCGCGTGAACTTCAGACGCTCCTTTGTCCCTGGAACGGGTTCGTCCTTGAGGAACTCGCGCAGCGTCCGCTCACCGGCATGCCGGCAGCAGTGCTGGCTGACATGGAGACCAGCCAGGTGTCCATCTTCGCCGTGCAGGTGCAGCAGAACGAGCTGCTCTCTCGCAGGCAGATGACGGATGTGGTGAACCGCCGTCGTATGCGCCACGCCCACATGGTCAACATCAATCCGCAGATCATGCTCGAAGGCATGCGGGCGGACTTCCTCGCGGTGGATCGTCTGAGCCAACGCGTGCTGGAACGTGCGAGCCGCGCCACCGCCGTCCACGCCACTACTGCAGCTGGGACGAACATCCGCGCAGAGCTCAATCCCGGTTACAAATGGATCAAGACCAGCGGCATCATCAGCCCGGATAAATGGGGCAACCTGCCCGGCGGCGAGGTCTTCACCGCGCCCGGCGAAGTGAACGGCACCTTCGTCGTCGACGGCGTCGTCGGCGACTATCTCTGCCAGCGCTACGGATCGCTGGCCGCGACGCCAATGACCATCACCATCGCGAAGAATCGCATCGTCGCCTGCACCTCCAGCAATAGTCAGTTGCAGCAGGAGTTTTGGGAGTACACACATCGCGATGAAAACTCCGACCGCGTGGGTGAGTTCGCCATCGGCACCAACGTCGGGGTCACACGCGTGATCGGCAACATTCTTCAGGACGAAAAATTTCCCGGCATCCACATCGCGTTCGGCGATCCCTACGGCGAACACACCGGCGCACAATGGACTTCATCGACGCACATCGACGTGGTCGGCCTCAACTTTAATATCTGGCTCGAAAGCACCGACGGTGAAGAGCAGATCATGCGTGAGGGCCGGTTCCTGATCCAACCCTGAGACCGTTTTTACAAACGTTCTGGGATTCT
>DASQRJ010000356.1:0-4833 GCA_035642955.1 Acidobacteriaceae bacterium | reverse complement strand
GTGAGCCTTCCGAGCTCGCGCAATAATTCAGCCGCCTTGCAAAAGACTTATGCGAATCGCGCTGGAATAAGTGTTGGCGCGGTTCATCGACACCCAGCCTGTCCGCCTCGCCGTCCGGAAGCAACGGAACGTTCCATTGGTACCCACAAGCGGGAGGTGCAACGAAGTGCGAACGCAATCTCCAATTAAAGCAGGGGGTTGCGGAACCCTAGTCGGCTGGCGGCTGATGTCGTGTGACCGATATGGGGCCGGAATATTTCTGATCCCCGTTCCCGTGGATCCTGCATGTCCCTTTATGCGTACTAGCGGGACGTTCTGTTACTTCTAGCCAAGAAGGCCGTTAGCCTGGCTGATTTATTCTCCCCCCTTTACGCATTAATGAATTGCCTGGACACAGAATTATCCGTCAGGGCGCCAAGTACTATCTGCTAAGCCACAAGACTTCAGCCCATGGCGATGAACAGATCCCGGCTGCAGGTCCAAGTGAGGAGAGAGACCATGAAACTTCTAATTCGCGCCGCGCTCTTGGCCGCCAGTATCGGTAGCATCGGCACAGCCTACGCAGCCGACGGCGAACGTCCGGCAACTGACACCCAGCGCATCGTTGCCCAGGACCAAGTGCAGGCCGACACGCAGCGGATTGTCGCGTCGATCAGCGCTACCTCGTGGAATCAGAATCCAGGCGCGGAAGGCTAATCAGCCGTACAGGCGCTAGGTTGCGCTTCGGCGCAGTTGGCGACGCTGTGCCGCCCTTAATTGCAATCGCAACATTCTCAGAAGAGACAAGATAATGCATCGTAACATTGCGACGTGCCTGGTTCTGGTGGCCGTGGCGATCGGATTGGCCGGGTGCGGATATGACCGCGGCGACCGTGCGCTGTCGGGTGGTCTGATCGGTGCGGGTGGTGGCGCCGCGATCGCAGCACTGACTGGTGGCAGTCCACTGGTTGGTGCGGCAATTGGCGGCGGCGCGGGTGCCCTCGGTGGCGCGTTGACCAGCGGCCACGACATCAACCTGGGCCGCCCGATCTGGCGCTGATACGCAGGTCGCCTACCCTCGGGGCACGGCAATCGTCCCCACCAGGGGCCCGGTCGGGCGACTAGTCTACTGTCACGTAGGAAGCGCCGGTCCTCGCTCAAAACCGACGCCGAGTTGTACAACGCAGATATCCAGAGGATGCTGGCTCCGGTCGGTATATTCCTGTACCGGCCAGTCCGGTCAACCGACAAGCTCTTCGGAGTTATCCACCGGACTTTGCTGACCAAAGTTCAGACTTTACTGACCCGCCCCGGGGTTATCCCGCGAAGTCTGCCGACCAAACTAATACCTGAGAGGCTGACCCGAAACGGACTCGCAACGGAAGATGAGTCATATCAAATGGCTAGCGGAGCGGGTTGCGTGATCCCGTCGGTCGCGATTCTCTCGTGTTTGCGAATACGACGGGAGTTCATCGTGGCCTGGACCGAGATCACGCGCCGCAAATATCGGCGCGATGGACTACGCTATGCAAGTGACACCACGGATGCAGAATGGGCGCTGATCGAGCCGTATATGCCGCCGCCGGCAGCTTGCGGACGACCGCGGGAAACCAGCCTCCGGGAGATCGTCAACGCCATCTTTTACATCGCCCAATCCGGCTGCCAGTGGCGCATGCTGCCCAGCGATTTTCCGCCGTTCACCACAGTTCAGCGGTACTTCTATGCTTGGCGCGCCGGAGGGCGATGGCAGACTATCAACCAAGCCTTGCTGATGGCCGCTCGGCAAGCCGAAGGGCGTGAGGCAAGCCCCTCTGCCGGCGTGATCGACAGCCAGTCGGCCAAAACCACCGAGGCCGGCGGTCCGCGCGGCTATGATGCTGGGAAGAAGGTAAACGGCCGCAAAAGGCATATTCTCACCGACACGATAGGGCTGCTGGTCGCCGCCATTGTGCATCCAGCCGATGTGCAGGATCGCGACGGTGCCCCGCTGCTGCTGAAGGCACTGCGCAGTGCGTTTCCCTGGCTTCGCCACGTCTTCGCCGACGGTGCCTACGCCGGCGGCAAGCTGCAGGGAGCGCTAGCGACGCTTGGCAAGTTGAGTATCGAGATCGTCAAGCGGTCAGACACTGCAAAAGGCTTCGTCGTGCTGCCGCGGCGCTGGGTGGTCGAACGTACTCTCGCGTGGCTCAATCGCAATCGCCGGCTCGCCAAAGACTTCGAAGCAACCATCGAGAGCGCGACGACATGGCTCTACGTTGCCAGCGTCAAGCTGATGTCCCGCCGGCTTGCCGCCGCGTGATCCATTTGGGAGTCAATCCACTGACCGTTCACGGGGCGATCCGAGTCCGACTCACATGGGGTGTCTCGCGTCAAGTAGAATTTACAGCGTCATTGCAAGCTTTCCATTTTGCTACGGATCCGAGGCCTGAGCCCATTTCCTCATGCGGCAAACGTCCGCATCAACTCACATTCGGTCGGGTGCTATCGACCCAGACCATGATCCCTCATTCACGAGGGCATCGGGCTCAAGGTAGGGTGGGATCCATCTCTTGGAGACGGCATTTTGGCAGCCACGTCGGACTACGATCACCACCCACCTTGGATCCGGCAGATCGCTTCCGGCCGCGATCCGCGGATTCGAACGGCTATCTGAGAGTTAATGTCCTGGCGTTCATGCCTTCAGTTCGGCTCCCTCTGGCACCAGGCCCAGTGTCACGTAGCGCCAAAGCGCGATGAGTAGTTTGCGTGCGACCGCGACGATGGTAATGCGACGGATCTTGCCACGCCGGTCACCAACGCGTTCGCGGAACCATTGACTGAGAGTGCTGCCGGGCTGGTGCCGCAGCCACAACCATGCGAGCTGAATCATCGTCTTGCGCAACCGGGCATTCCCAGCCTTTGAGATCCCTTGCTCAACGTCTATTCCACCACTCTTCCAGGGGCTCGGCACCAAGCCGGCGTAGCCTGCAACCTCCCTCCGGTTGCCGAAATTCCGGTAGAACGCCTCCGAGGAGAGCACCGACGCAAACTCTGGCCCGATACTTCTCAGCCGCAACAGCAGCGGCCCGGCATGATCGGTCGTAGCGGGCGGCGCACCAGCCACCGCTTCGGACGCGCTGACCGATGCCGCGGGATGTCGCTTAGCCTTCAGAGCGCGATCTCGCTCGTCTTCCACCGCGGCAACCTGCGCTATCACCAGTTCCAGACGGTTCAGCTCCCGCGTCAGTTCCGCCTTCAGTCGTGGTGGCAACGCCTGGCCGTCCCAACCCCGCAGCTGTGGCAACTGCTTCCGTTGGCCCTTGCGCATTGGTTCAAAGCCAAACACGCCTTGTGTCGCCAGCAACCCCTTGATCCGGTTCACATGCCGGGTCCGTTCGATCACCAGTGCTTCACGTTCTCGTGTCAATCGACGTTCATCCTCCTCTGTCGGGCTCGGTGGCCGTACCATCGAACAGACCCGTCGTCCCCCGCGCGCCCACTCCATCAACGTGTCCAGCAGTTTTTCCACGTCAATCCGATCCGTCTTTGCCCGTCTGCTGCGTCGGTTGACGGCAATCGAGGCTGCGTCGACCACATGGCTTTCGATGCCGTTCGCTTCCAGGAAGCGGTGTACCCAGAAACCATCAAGACCGGCTTCGTGGATCGAAATAACTCTCACCGTTTTGCCACAGTATTGCTCCGCTCGCGCCTTCAGCCGCTTCAACAGGGCAAGAAGAGCCGTCGTATCAGCTGCAGGCACTTGGTGTTTACTAATCCTGTCGCTGCCCGGCGTGCTGGACCCTATCAACCACGTCGAACGACTGAGTTCCAAGGCCACAAACAGCCCAGTGTCATACGCGTGGGTGGCGGACTTCGGACGTGCGGAACGGTGGTCGGTGTGTCGCATCCGATCATCTCCTCAAACTGGTGAATAGCGACTCAGTTTAACCGTTCCGGCCGCCGTCCACCCGCATAGGATCTCTTAGGCACGTGCGAGCAGGAATTGCTGTGCGTGCGGGAGCACAAGGTCGCTTCTCATCATCCCCTGAATATGGTTCAGCCCGTCCAGCGAGGCGAACCGGGCATTAGCGATCAGCGATGCCGTTTCCGCTGCAGGACCGTGGATCGGATCAGCTGTCCCGGCATAGAGAAGCGTTGGAACGGAGATGGTCTCCGGCACTCGGGGATAGCCACCCGATATCAAGCGCTGTTGTCTACAGGCGATGAGCGCCTCCGCGTCATTCGCGCGTAAGCGCTCGACCAGGGTAGGCGATGGGGCTCCATAAATACGGATTATTGCGTCAGGACCCTTCTTCAACGCGTCCATCAGCGGATCGCCGCCGCCGACAGTCGGGAAAGCGCTTGCTGGGCTTGCAGTTGCTCCTCCAATGATGAAAGCGGAAATCCTCGCAGCCGCGAACTTGGCCAACGCAAGACCGATCCAACCACCTTGCGAATAGCCCCAGAACGCGGAAGCCTTGACGCCAAGGTCGTCGAGTACGGCAATTACATCGGACGCCAATTTCTCGGGCGTGTATGCCCCTGGGATTTTCGGTTTGTCACTTTGCCCATGACCACGAGAGTCGATCAGGATGAGGTTATGCTTCATCTGGAGCGCACGCACATAGCCGAATTCATACCAGCTTTCCGCGCTATCGGTGAACCCATGAAGCAGCACTAAAGAAGGTCCACTGCCTTCGGTGCGGTATCTGATTCGCAGCCCTGCATTATCGACAAGTGGCATGGTCTTCGCACCCCTCTTAAGCAATCTGCAGAAGAAGTAGACAAAGCATCAAGTGGCCGACGCTTCGGCTGAGTATCCTTCTTTGCCTCCTTTTACATCGTTTTCGGGTGCGCTACCACAAAGCGGGACCT
>DASQRJ010000355.1:0-3668 GCA_035642955.1 Acidobacteriaceae bacterium | reverse complement strand
GCGACCTGGGCGAGATCAGCAGCGCCAACGGCCGCTGCCAGGACCTGCGCGATGGCTACACTCTCACCCGCGAGCTCTTTGAACAGGCGTGGCTGCGCGACAACCGTCCCTACTGGCTCCAGAATGTCCTTGCGCAGTACGACATGGCCACTCAGTTATGGATCGCACGTTCCCGCGAGTTCGACAGCCTGCGCGCGCAGCTTTCCAGGACCCATAAATTGCCCAAGGCAGAAGAGATTGGCGTTCCCGTCATCGATGGCGACTAAGAACGACCACGAGAAGAGATAGAGCATTTTCCCTGTAGGTGTAGAGCGGCCAACGGAAGCTCTTGTGGCTTTTCGTGAAGCAAAAGCCACGCCGAGATACTCTCCGCTACCTCGCAGCATCAGGGAAAATGCTCTAATGATCAAAAGGAAATCTGCATGCGTAGTCTATTAACCGCCAACGCGCTGGTGCTGCCGGAGTCTGTTGTGAATGACGCCTGGCTGCTTATCGAAGACGGCGTCGTACACAGCTTCGGCACTCGCGGCGACGGACTTCCGCAACACACGGAGCATCACGAGCTGCCGGGCGCGCTGCTTGCGCCCGCCATGCTCGACATTCATGTGCACGGGGCAGCGAACCATGACGTCATGGAAGGCACAGCCGAAGGTGTCTCGCACGTCAGCCGCTTTCTCGCCGCGCGTGGTGTCGGCGCGTTTCTTCCCACCACCGTCACCGCATCGGTGGACGATACTCTGCGCGCCCTCGAAGGTCTCGCCACGCTGATTGAAGCGCCCGGCTCCATCGAAGGCGCCGCGCCGCTCGGCGTACACCTCGAAGGCCCGTTTATCTCGCATGCCAAGCGCGGGGTGCATCCGCCGTCGCTGCTGCAGCCGCCCTCCATCGAGCTCTTTGACCGCTTCTGGCAGGCATCGCGCGGCACCATCCGGCTGATGACCGTTGCTCCAGAGTTGCCCCACGCGCTCGATCTCATCCAGCACGCGACCGCGCTTGGCGTTCGCATCAGCCTCGGCCACAGCGACGCCACGGCAGCGGAGACGCAAGCCGGTGTCACCGCCGGAGGGGTTTCCGCCACCCACACCTACAACGCGATGCGCGGCCTCGATCACCGTGAGCCGGGCATGCTCGGCGCCGTGCTCGACGACGGCTCGCTCTACGCCGAAATCATCGCCGACGGCATCCATGTTCAGCCCATCGCGATCCGCATCTACTGGCGCTGCAAGGGTTCATCGCGCGCCATCCTGATCACCGACGGCATGAGCGCCACCGGCATGCCCAACGGCCGCTATCGTCTCGGCAGCATCGATGTCGATGTGGCCGACGGCCGTGCGACTGCCGCTGGGAGTCCGGGCGTGCTCGCCGGCAGCGTCCTCACCATGGACCGCGCCGTGCACAACTTTGCCGCCTTCACCGGCGCACCGCTCGCCACCGTCACCCGCCTCGCCACCGCCAATCCCGCCGCCCTTGCCGGCTTTGCGCAGACCCACGGCGTCATCGCCGCCGGCCGCCGCGCGGACATCATCGCGTTCTCTGAGGAAGGTCAGCTCGTCGCCACCTGCATCGCAGGTTGCTTCGCGCGCGTGCAATGAGCCAGCGCACCGCCGTCATCATCGGTGCCGGTCCCGCCGGTCTCACCGCTGCGCTGGAGTTGCTGCGCCGCTCGGGGAAGACTTCGACCGGCGAACCGGCGATCCGCCCCATCGTGCTCGAAGCCGACGACTCCATCGGCGGCATCTCGCGCACGATTTGTTACAAGGGCAACCGCATGGATATCGGTGGCCACCGCTTCTTCTCGAAGTCGGATCGCGTCATGCAATGGTGGCTCGACCTCATGCCCATCGCCGATGAAGGCGCCGGCCATGCCGTCATCTCGTATCAGAACCGCCATCGCTCGCTGAAAGCGCTGCACGCGCACACCCAGCCGGATGCCGACCCCCAACTCGTGATGCTGGTGCGCCCGCGCCGCAGCCGCATCTACTTCCTGCGTCGCTTCTTCGACTACCCCATCACGCTCACCGCCGACACCCTTGGCAAACTTGGGCTTGTCCGTACTGCCCAGGTCGGCACCAGCTATATCAAGGCTCGCCTGCACCAGCGCCGCCCGGAAAAAAGTCTCGAAGACTTCCTCATCAACCGCTTCGGCCGCCAGCTCTATCTCACATTTTTCAAGTCCTACACGGAAAAGGTTTGGGGCGTGCGCTGCGACCAGATCAGCGCGGAATGGGGCGCGCAGCGCATCAAGGGCCTGTCGCTCACCAGCGCCGTCATGCATTTCGTGAAGCGGGCCTTCATCACGCGGCCCAAAGGCGCCGATCTGGCACAGAAACACACCGAAACCTCACTCATCGAGCAGTTCCTCTACCCCATGCATGGCCCCGGCCAGCTCTGGGAGCACGTCGCGGAACTCGTCCGGCAGCAGGGCGGGGAAGTCCTCACCGGCTGGCGCGTCGACCATATCATTACCGACAAAACGGGGACCGACGGCGTCAACCGCATCGTCGCTGTCGAAGCGCAGAACAAGAACGGAGAGCGGCGCTGCTTCGCTGCCGACTACTGCTTCTCCACCATGCCGGTCACCGAGCTGGTGCGTTCGCTCGATCAACCTCCCCCGGAGAATGTGCAGCAGGTCGTCGACGGCCTCATGTACCGCGACTTCATCACCGTCGGCCTGCTGGTGGATCGCCTCCTCGTCGCCGAGCCCGACGGTTCGCCGCTCAAGGACACCTGGATCTACGTGCAGGAGCCGGATGTGCTACTTGGGCGGTTACAGATCTTTAACAATTGGAGCCCGCACATGGTCGCCGATCCCTCCAAGGTCTGGATCGGCCTCGAATACTTCTGCTACCAGACCGACGACCTGTGGCGCATGCCGGATGAAGAGCTCATCCGCTTCGCCGTTCAGGAGATCGAAAAGATCGGCCTCGCTCATTCCAACGATGTGCGCGATGGCCACGTCGTCCGCGTGCCCAAGACCTATCCCGCCTACTTCGGCACCTACGACCGTTTCGATGAAATCCGCCACTGGGTGGACCGCTTCGAGAATCTCTTCCTGGTCGGCCGCAATGGCATGCACAAGTACAACAACCAGGACCACTCCATGCTCACCGCCATGACCGCGGTCGACAACATCCTCGCCGGCATCACCGACAAGAGCGCGCTCTGGGAGATCAACACCGAGCAGGATTATCACGAAGAAAAGTAGTGTTCTTAGTGACTACTCCGGAATGCCGTCCCACCCTCTGCGATCCCAGACCGATTGAAGACGACTCCAGTTCGCATCACTCATGCGGCTCTTCCAGACGCCGCCGAGCAATTTGGCGAACTTTGGGTCCGAACGTGCCTGTGTCTCAATTCGGCCAATGAAGGAATCACCGTGCTTGACCAGCAGATTCTCTATCGGTCCTGCTGATAGCACTTCCTGTATATTGCTCGATTGATCTCGTTCATGGATGAGAAGGATCAGCTTCCAAAGGTCTTCTGGATTGTGATACTCGAGCTCGTACAAGTCGGTAGCGCCCGAGAGCTGGTCGCGGATAGGTGAGCCTTTCGGAGCTTCCCAATAGCTGATCCATGCATCGGCAAGTTGATTCAGCTCGTCGCTCGATAAAGGCTTTCCCGAAGGACGTAAGTCTTCTGACATACTTGGGGAGCTATTCTACCGACCC
>DASQRJ010000354.1:0-4046 GCA_035642955.1 Acidobacteriaceae bacterium | reverse complement strand
GTGCGGTGGCCTGTTCCATCGCTGCCGGTTATCCGTTTATCTGGGACCGCCCGGGCGACCGCCGGATGGACGTTCTCCGCCAGAGGGGGCGCCGCCGGGACGTCCGCCACCACTGGGACGACTACCGCCGGGACGGGCGTTGGAATGCGCGTTGCCGGGACGCGGACCGGGGCGTGGAGCAGGCCGGTGTCCCGAGCTGTACCCGGGTCTGCCATGGGCATTGCCCGGTCTACCGTGGTACGGACGTGGGCGATATCTTCCACCGCCGGAGGAGACGAAACGATGGCTGCCCCAGCCGTGACGATAGCCCCAGTGCCTCCAGGGACCGACGCCCAGGAAGATGCCGTTATAGAAGTAGCCGGGGCCATAGAAGCCGACCGGAGCACAGGAGTAGGGTGCGTAATCGTAATAACCGTAGGGGCAGACCGGAGGCGGTCCGCCGATGTTGATGGAGACTTGCGCGTTCGCCTTGGGCACCACGGCGGCAAGGGTAAGGAATGCCGCGGCACAGAGAAGTGCTTTCCATCCACGCTGAAGGAATCGGATGCCGGGCTTGCTGACTGTGGCCATCGTGGTGGGATTCAGGGCAGCGCAAGATGGGTGAGCGATTTTCATTTGGGTCCCCACTGCGGAAGTACGCCCGCAGTGGTGGGATTCTACCCGCAGCCGGGGATGGGATGGCAAGAAATCTCATTTATCGGCCTGTCCCGGGTACCGCGGGCTCACTATGATTGCCGGCAGATGGCGGAGCAGGCGATCGTCGGGTTTCATCGCGATGAGCAGGGCGAGTGGGTGGCGGAGCTGGACTGTGGGCATGGGCAGCATGTGCGGCATCGTCCGCCGTGGGAGCTGCGGCCCTGGGTGGTGAGCGAGGCGGGGCGGCGGGCGCATCTGGGAAAGATGCTGCGCTGCGCGCGTTGCGATGAGGAGTTCCCGCGAGAGGAGTGAGCGATGGCGCTGGATTTGCGGGGGGTAACGACGCTGCTGCAGGTGTATGACATGCCGACGTCGGTGCGGTTTTATCGCGACGCGCTCGGATTCGAGATGGTGAGCCACTCGCCGCATCGGGGCGGGGATCCGGATCGCTTCCATTGGTGCCGGCTTCGGCTGGGCGGCGCGGAGGTGATGCTGAACACGGCATATGAGTTCGATGAGGAGCGGCCGGTGCCTCCGGATGCAGCGCGCGTGGCGGCGCACGGCGACACCGGGTTGTTCATCGGATGTCCGGACGTGGATGCGGCCTACGAAGAGCTTCGCGCGAAAGGCGTGGATGTGAAGAAGCCGCACACGGCGCCCTATGGGATGAAACAGATGTCGCTGCACGATCCGGATGGGTATGGGCTCTGCTTCCAGTGGGAGGCGAAGGCCGGCGCGGAGTGAAATGTCGCTGCGGCGATGACATATTGCGATGGCCGCGTGTTGCTTGGGGTGACTTGCGGCTTACTCCTACGGCGACTCGGCCACGTGCCCGCGACGACCGACTACCACGATTTCCTAAAGCATTTTCACTGTCACGGTGCATAGCTAGGCTCCGTGAAGTGTGGCTTTTCTTGACGGGAAAGCCACGTCGACGGTGGTGCCCTTGCATATACCCACAGTGAAATTCAAATCGCCTCGGCGTAGCGGAAGGGCCGGGTTGCGTGGCTCTTCCAGAAGTAGGCGAGGATGATGACGCTGGCGATCGCGGCGTAGGCGCACCAGAGCGAGGTGAATGCGTAACTCTTGAAGGCCATCACGACCAGCAGGATGACGACGTTCGCGATACCGAAGATCACCATGTCCTTGATCTTTGAGAACAGGAGCGAGCCGCAAGTTGCGATGACATAGAGGATGGCGACGGCGGTGTTGTTCGTGGCGGCGTTGAGATAGACGATGCTGTTGCCGCGGATGAAGACCTGGGTTGGATAGGCGCACAGCGCCCAGAGGATATACAGCGTCGTAAGCGTGCCGAGGACGAGGAAGGGACGCATGCGCATGCGCGAGGTTTTGTCGGGCTCAAAGAGCAGCACGCTGAGTGGCAGGAGAAAGGGAAGCAAGCCCTGCGCGTAGAGCATGAAGGCCGCGGCCATGTTGTGTGTCGTCTTCGGCGAGAGGATGCCATCCAGGCCAAGCCACACGAATCCTTCGATGAACTGATGGACAGCAAAGAGCGTGGGCAGCGCCGCGAAGAGGAGTTCGCGCCGGTGTTTGACGCGCGTGAGAGTGATGACGCCGACGGCGGCGAGCGCTCCGCTGCCGACAAAGTTCGCTGTCGCGGAAAAGCACATAGGTCGATTCGCTCCTGCACGTTTTGCACTGCAGGCAAAGCTACCATTCTCCATCGGTTTCTACGGCCGAAAGCTGGCGCCAAGCTTTTCTTCAGCCGGTATCATCGTGGAGATGGGAGCGCGATGGCGAAATATCTGATTACAGGCGTGGCGGGGTTTATCGGTTCGGCGCTGGCGGAGGCGCTGCTGGAGCGCGGTGAGGATCTGCGCGGGATCGATAATCTTTCCACCGGGAAGCGCGCGAATATCGAGCCGTTTCTGAAGTGTATGGACTTCCGCGAGGCCGATCTGCGGGATGGGGCGGCAATGCGCGAGGCGTGCGAGGGCGTGGAGATCATCTTTCACGAGGGAGCGCTGCCCTCAGTGCCGCGCTCGGTGAAGGACCCGGCGACCAGCCATGACTCGAATATCAACGGCACATTCAACCTGCTCGAAGCGGCGCGGGCGACCGGGGTGCGGCGGATCATCTATGCTGCGTCGTCGTCGGCGTATGGAAACCAGCCGGGGATGCCGCGAGTCGAGTCGATGACGCCGGCTCCGATTGCGCCGTACCCGGTGCAGAAGCTGGCGGGCGAGCTATACATGAAGAGCTACTGGCAGGTGTACGGGATGGAGACGGCATGCCTGCGCTACTTCAACATCTTCGGGCCACGGCAGACGCCGGATTCGCCATACAGCGGGGTGATGGCGAAGTTCATCCTGCAGATGATGCGCGGGGAGACGCCGACCATCTTCGGAACCGGCGAGCAGGGTCGCGACTTTACTTACATTGCGAATGCCGTGTCAGCCAATCTGCTGGCGGCGGCGGCGCCCAAAGAGAAGATCGGCGGCAGTACCTTCAATGTGGCCTGCGGCGGGCGGCACACGCTGAACGAGACCTATGGAATTCTGGCCGCCCTGCTGCACTTTCCTCATGCGCCGGAGTATGGGCCGCCAAGGCTGGGCGACGTCGCGGACTCGGAGGCGGACATCTCAGCGGCGCGCGAGGCGTTTGGATATGAGCCGGTGGTGGGCTTCGAAGAAGGCTTAAAGCGGACGGTGGATTGGTATCGGGAAAGTTATAGCTTAGTTGCGCGATAGGCAACCTGGACGACGCTCAAAATCGCGTGTAACCGGTGATCATCTCGAACCCACCACCGTGCAATGCAGACTTCATGGAGGCCAAGTCAACTTCGTTTGCCGCAAACACTGTCGTCCACTCGTCATGATCTGCATACAGAACAAAGCGATCGGGTGAGGGCACGAAAAGAAAATCCACCCAATCGGCAAAACTTGCTTCGAGTAGCACCGGCACGTCCTCATGGCCTGTCGCAGTAATACTGGTGCTCCTGAGATCGTGGGTGTCTATTCCGCTAGTCGCAAGCAGCTCCAGAAGGTTCTTCGGCTCAAAGACAATTTGATCGATCGTGACCCTCGCTTCTGTGGCGGGGAAGGGCGACAAGATCGTCGCCACGAACCGAGGCAGTTCTTTGAGAGGAGTCTTGAACGTTTGCTCATATTTCAGCGGAGCTTTCCGAAATTGGTAGACATCTCCGCGCGACTTGGACAGGGTTATGCTCATGGCCGGCACCCTCTCACGACAGCGGTTTGAAGCGGACGGTGGAGTGGTATCGGGAAAATTTTGACCGGCAAGTGTGACACACCCTCCCCGTTTGGTAACGTGACTGTTCCGGTGACAGGCTTAATTCCTTTCTTTTGCAACGGATAATCGGCTGAGGATTCTCTCTCGCGCCGCGTGATGCGCGGGAGGGGAAAGGGCCGAACTCCGGATCATGCAGC
>DASQRJ010000353.1:0-2807 GCA_035642955.1 Acidobacteriaceae bacterium | reverse complement strand
AGGCGTACCGTTGAGACTCTCGGCGCCGCGCTTGCCGGCTCCGACCGTCCCTTGATCGTCACCTCCGGGAGCGCGCTTGCCGCGCCAGGGCGCGTTGCCACCGAAGAAGATCGGCCCGCGCCCACCATTCCTCGCATCGCTTCGGAATATGCGACAGATGCGGTGGCATCGCGGGGCGTGCGCGCGTCGGTGGTACGCCTCCCGCAGGTCCACGACACAGTCAAGCAAGGCCTCGTCTCGTACCTGATCGCCGTCGCTCGCGAGAAGGGGGTCTCGGCGTATGTGGGCGACGGGCTCAACCGCTGGCCCGCGGTGCACCGGCTCGATGCCGCCCATCTCTACAGGCTTGCGCTTGAGAAGGGATCTGCCGGAGCCAGATATCACGCCATCGCCGAAGAGGGCGTGCCGCTCCGGAAGATCGCTGAGGCAATCGGCCAGGGGCTGAAGGTGCCGGTTGTCGCTAAGTCGCCGGAAGAGGCAGCCGGCCATTTTGGCTGGCTTGGACTCTTCGTGGGCCTCGACTGCCCGGCGTCCAGCGCTCAAACGCAAGAACTGCTGGGATGGCGCCCGACAGCGCTGCCGGGAATGATTTCCGATCTCGAACAGATGCGCTACTTCGCAGCCTGAACGGACTTCATACCTGCGGCGCAGACACGCCGCAGGTACTTCAGAAGTGGGAACAACTGAGCTCGGCAAGGAGATTTTTCCTTTTTGCCGCAGCGATAAACATTTAATTCTAAACGGATTAACTGGTGAATAGGGCGGCCTCAGGACTAGTCGAAGAGTTCCGGGCCTCGCGTGGCCTTGGGGTCACGTCGGGGAGTTGCCGTGGCGGACGGCGTTCGATTCATCCCGGGCCGGTTCGGGGCGGTAGAAAGGATGCCCAGTATCTCCTTCAGCTCGGTGCGCAGTTTGCCCAGCCTGGGTGTGGATTTCCCACCCACGTCGGCCAGCCGCAGTTGCCCGCTCTCGGCCGGCTTGCGCGTCTCGGCCTGGATCGCCTGGCGGGCGCCCGGGATGGTGTAGCCCTCTTCATACAGCAAATGACGGATCCGCCGCGCTAGATCCACCTCTCGCCGGCGATACAGCCGCTGCCCAGCGCCGCTCTTGTTCGGCTTCAGTTGAGGAAATTCCGTCTCCCAGAAGCGCAGCACATAGGTCTCGACCGCGCAGAGGCGCGCCACTTCGCCAATCCGGTAGTAGAGCTTGTCCGGTATCTCCGGCAGGCTCTGTTTCTTGTTGCGCGCCGGCCCGGGCCGATCGGCAGCCTTCCGGGGCGATGCTTTGCCGGGCATCGTTCGCGTCGTCGCGGTTGAGGACTTGCTCGCCATAGACATTGCACGCGCCGGCCACAGCCGGTACACGTTTCCCCGGCAGTATAGGCGCTGATTGCGATGGATAGCACCTTTTTCGCCGTATTCCGCCGTCATCCCGCAGAAAGGAATTTAGGAACGAGGCGTTCCCACATAGCGTATCTTGCTGGCGGAGGGGTTTTCGTCATGCCCGTACTTCCACGCCGTGTGCTCGTTCCGCTTCTGTGTTCCGCTCTCCCGCTGGTAATGGCCGGCTGCTCCATCAATGTGGACAAGGGCGCCAACGGCGAGGACAAGAAGGTCAAAATCGACACCCCCCTGGGCAACATTCACGTGAACGCGGATAAGCCCTCCGCCAGCCTTGGAATCGCGCTCTACCCCGGCGCCGTAGCCGATCCCGATCATGATGGCGACAAGGACGCCGACGTGCAGCTTGGCTTCGGCGAATGGAAGATGCGGGTGCAGGTCGCGCACTTCAACACCGGCGATAACCGTGACAAGGTGCTCACCTACTACCGCAAATCGCTGAGCCGTTACGGCGACGTCATTGAGTGCAAAGACAACGAGCCTATCGGTTCCCCAGCGAAGACCTCCGAAGGGCTGACCTGCGCGGAAGACGACAAGGACAATCACATCAAGGTGGAGCACGGCGATGACCACGGATTGACGCTGCGCGCCGGCTCGAAGCGGCACCAGCACATCGTGGCCTTTGACAAGGATGACGCCGACTCCGCCAATGGGCCGACGAAGTTTACGCTCATCGCACTCGACCTGCCTGCCGGAACCTGGAAAAAGGACCGCCAGACCGACTAAAGCATTTTCGGTATAGGTGTAGACGGTCCAGTGCCCGCTCTGGTGGCTTTTCGTTAAGGAAAAGCCACACCGAATGCCTCTCGGCGCTTCACTGTATTACCGAAAATGCCCCAGGGGCATTTCGCAAGGCAAATTGCCCGCAACTCTCCCTTCCTGTAGCTTCAACAGTGCATGGTTGTCCACTGCCACCGCTGTTCCGCCGTACTCGAAGACGAGGCCAGCTTCTGCCCTTACTGCGCCGCGCCGCAGCTCAGGGTCACGCCGGTGGAGGAGACCGCCGCGGCGTCCGCGGGGCCGATGCACGGCTTTACCCGCGACCGGCGCGCCATCGACTGGCAGAAGGTGATTCGGCTGGCGCTCTGGATTGCGCTCCCGGTAGGGTTCATCGCACCCTTTTTCTTTCCCCTGGTCATCGCAGGTCCGATCGTCCTGATCTCGCTCTATCAGAAGCGTCGGCCCGGAAGCGCGCCGATGGACGGAAAGGCGGGTTTCCGCATTGGCGCTCTGCTCGGCCTGCTGGCCGCCTATGTCTCCGCCTTCGGACTGGCCTGCTGGCAGATTTTTGAGCGCTACTCGCTCCGTCAGGGGTCAACACTGGACGCGCAGTTTGCGATGCAGATACAGCAATCCGCGGAAGCGACGCAACGGATGGCGCAGAGCAACACGATGAACGCGCAGCAG
>DASQRJ010000352.1:0-2008 GCA_035642955.1 Acidobacteriaceae bacterium | reverse complement strand
CGCGCTGCGCCGCGCCCAACTCGGTAAGCTGCGATGGCGCATGCCCCTGCACGCTCCACGTGCGCCCCGTCACCGGCTCTGCCGCCAGGTCGATGCGCAACACATCCCCCGGGTGCAGTTCCACCTGCACCCGCGCACCATCCGCCGCGGTTAGCCGGACCGTCACTGCATGCGCACTGATGGCGAAGAGCAGAGCGGCGAGCAGGAGACGCGGATGCAGCATGGGCCGATTCTAGCGGGGTCACTACACGCGGATACACTAAACGGAGCATCCGTTATGAGCCAGACCATCAAGCCTGTTCCGCCGCTGAAGGCCGTCCGCGGCACCCGCGACCTGCTGCCACCCGAAACCGAGCTGTGGAACCACATCGACGCCACCGCGCGCCGCGTCTTTGCCCGGTACAACTTCGGCGAGATCCGTACTCCGATCTTCGAGGACACCCAGCTCTTCGCCCGCGGCGTGGGCGAGGAGACCGATATCGTCTCCAAGGAGATGTACACGTGGGAAGACAAGGCGCGCGCGCAGTCGGAGAAGGCGCAGTCGCTGACCCTGCGTCCCGAGAACACCGCCGGGGTCGTTCGCGCCTACATCGAGCACAAGCTGGGCGAGCAGGGCCTGCTGCAGAAGCTCTACTACATCGGCCCGCAGTTCCGCCGCGAGCGCCCGCAGAAGGGCCGCTACCGTCAGTTCTTCCAGATCGGCGCCGAGGTCATCGGGCCGCCCAGCGCGGGCTCGGAGTCGCCGCTGCGCGACGCCGAGGTGCTGGAGATGCTGGCCACGCTGCTCGACGAGCTGGGCATCACCGGCTGGCGGCTGCTGATCAACTCCGTCGGCACGCCACAGGACCGACCGCGCTACATCGAGACGCTGCGCACTTCGCTCCAACCTGTGGTTGGGCAGATGTGCACGGACTGCCAGCGCCGCGCAGAGACCAATCCGCTGCGCGTCCTCGACTGCAAGCACCCGGAGGATCAGCCGATCATCGCGACCTTGCCGCGCATCTGGGATTCGCTCGACGAGGCCTCGCGCACGCACTTCCAGCAAGTGTGCGAGGCGCTCGATGCCTGCGGCGTGCGGTATGAGCACGATCACCGTCTCGTCCGCGGCCTGGACTACTACACCCGCACCACCTTCGAGTTCCAGCACGGCGGCCTGGGCGCGCAGAACGCGCTGCTCGGCGGCGGCCGCTACGATGGGCTCTCCGAGGCGATCGGTGGACCCCGTGCCCCCGGCATTGGCTTCGCCATCGGCGAAGACCGCCTGGTATTGACGCTGCAGGCTCAGACCGAGGCCGAAAGTGCGAAGCGGGGTTCGGCAATTACAGACGCGTACATCGCGCCCATGGGCGAAGCGATGAATGCGAACGCTCTCGCGCTCGCACGTGAGTTACGCGCGGCAGGGCTACGCATAGACCTGGGCGACGGCAGCTTCCGGCTGAAGAAGTCATTCGAAACAGCCGACAAGCTGGCGCGCAAGATCGTGATCCTCGGGGAGGACGAAGCGGCCTCCGGTATCCTGACAGTGAAAGACTTCGCCTCCGGCGAACAGACGAAGGTGCCCAGAGCCGATCTCAAGGCGCACCTGCAATCAAACTAAGCAGACAGAAACACCAGAAACGTAAGGGAATGCCATTGCTCGACTTTCTTGGAACATTGGAGCGCACCAATACCTGCGGACACCTTCGCGCGGAAAATGCAGGCCAGCACGTCGTGCTGATGGGCTGGGTCAACCGCCGCCGCGACCACGGCAACCTCATTTTCCTCGACCTGCGCGATCGCACCGGCATTACCCAGGTTGTTCTGGATAAGGACCTTGCTCCGGAAGGCCATGCCAAGGCCGAGCATGTGCGTCCGGAGTACGTGGTCGCCGCGAAGGGTACGCTGCGCCGTCGCGATGCTGGCGCCATCAACCCGAAGATGCCGACGGGTGAAGTCGAGCTGGTGGCCGATGAGCTGCTGGTGCTGAATGATTCGCGCGTGCCGCCATTTTCGCCCGCCGATGAGGCGA
>DASQRJ010000351.1:0-5766 GCA_035642955.1 Acidobacteriaceae bacterium | reverse complement strand
GCAGCAGTTGGATTGTGGTGGGTCGGCGGCGAAGGACTCTTCCTGCTCGTCGCCGCAGGCCTGCTGTGGCGGCTCTTCACCCTCACCCGCCCATCGATGCAGGATCGCCCCGACGAAGAAGGCTGGGACACGCTGCTCTATTACGTAGCCGTGATGGCCGCGTTGGCGCTGACCCTGCACCTGATCCCCGGCCATGGCCTCGGCAGCAGGTGGTAGCAGTCGATATTCAAACTTAAAGGAAATCGTCATCCCGGCCGAAGCGAAGCGCAGTGGAGGGATCTGCTTTCCTCACCGCAACTGATCAGCTAATCCGGCAACCGCTCGATAAACTTCGTATCGCCGCGTCTCACCAGGGCTACCGCTGTCAGGTCCTCACAATGCTTCTGATTCCGTGGACGAAGAAGACCGTAAACGCGCGACCGCCGTTGATTCCCGGCATCATCGGCTGCCCGCAGTACGGCCTCGCAGATGGACGCCGCATCTGTGGTCGAGTTCTCAAGAAGCATCGGGATGCGCTCGTCATCGAAGATGGTTGGTCCTCGTCGACTCCCGGTGACTCCCTTGGTGACGAGAAGCAGCTTCGCATACTCGTCGAACGCCAGAACTGCCGGTTCATAGGTGCTGTGAGTGAAGAGTCCGAGTGGAATGCCGCAAGGCTCTAGAACACGCGTCTTTTCCGTGTCATGAAACAGAGCGAGGAAGCGGCCGGCATAGTGATACGTAAGGATATTGAGAGTCAGGTTGTAGCAACCTAAAAAGGACGGAGCGTAGCGAACGCCGTGCGCCGCCTCGATAAGTGAGAGATTGATCTCGTGCGCCAATAGAGCGATGGCCTCTGACTCATTTGCGTCGGCACGCTGGAACAGATCCTGTGCCCTGGTTCGGAACACATTTTGCACGTCCACCATGATCGCGTGGGTTTCCGGTCGCCTGCCGGCGATGTCCGTCATCAGGAAGACCACCCGGGAATCGAGCGCCACAGCATCGAAAAAGTCGCCACCGCAGCGGGCCGAATGGTACCGGGCCTTCAGGTCGAGGCTCGCGATTCGCGGCAAGTCGACTGGATGGGGAGACGGGCCCACCGGTGATTCCGACCCTGATAGAGAAGAAGGCATCTAGCGCTCCCGCCGGGATGACAATATGTAGTGCTGAGTCGCTGCCGTCAGTCCGGTAGGCCCGTAAGCCGAGCCTTCTCCCGCTCGAAGAAGCGCTCCATGAACTTGGTATCGAATTTGCCCTCGCGGAACTCCGCATCGGCAAAGATGCGCTGGTGCAGCGGAATCGTCGTATGGATCCCCTCCACCACAAACATCTCAAGCGCCCTCTGCATCCGCGCCATCGCTTCCGAGCGATCCTTGCCATGCACAATCAGCTTCGCGATCAGCGAGTCGTAGTACGGCGGCACAAAGCCTTCCGCATACTGCGCCGTGTCCACGCGCACGCCGTTGCCGCCGGGCACGTTGAAGACATCGATCTTCCCTGCCGATGGCGTGAACTTCTCCGGATGCTCCGCGTTCACCCGGCACTCGATCGCGTGTCCGCGAATCGTCACCGGCTCGGTCACAATATCCGACAGCTTCTCATCGGACGCAATCCGCAGCTGCGCCTTCACCAGGTCCAGCCCGGTCACCATCTCCGTCACCGGATGCTCCACCTGGATGCGCGTGTTCATCTCGATGAAGTACATCTTGCCGTCCTCATCCATCAGGAACTCGATCGTCCCCGCATTCTGGTAGC
This sequence comes from Acidobacteriaceae bacterium, assembly GCA_035642955.1. Taxonomy (GTDB): domain Bacteria; phylum Acidobacteriota; class Terriglobia; order Terriglobales; family Acidobacteriaceae; genus KBS-83. Next base: position 4,029 of record DASQRJ010000351.1, on the reverse strand, counting down.
CGATCTGCTCCAGGCATCGGCGGATGGTCTTGCCGATCTCCTCGCGCATCTTCGCGTCCACCTGCAAGGATGGCGCCTCTTCGATCAACTTCTGATGCCGCCGCTGGATCGAGCACTCGCGTTCCCCCAGCGACATCACATTCCCATGCTGGTCCGCCAGCACCTGGAACTCAATGTGCCGCGGCTGCTCGATGAACTTCTCCATGTACAGATCGCCGTTGCCGAAGGCGTTCGCCGCTTCCGTATGCGCCGCCTGGAAGAGCGCCGGCAACTCATCCTTGGAGCGGATCACGCGCATGCCGCGTCCGCCGCCGCCCGCCGACGCCTTCAGGATCACCGGATAGCCCACCGACCGGGCCCACTCCAGCGCCTCGCCCTCGCTCTGGATCACGCCTTCCGACCCGGGCAGAATCGGCACCTTGGCCTTCTTCATGGCCATGCGCGCTTTTTCCTTCTCCCCCATCAGCCGCGTCACCTCCGGCGGCGGCCCGATGAACTTGATGTTCGACGCGCGGCACACCTCTGCGAAGTTCGCGTTCTCGCTCAGCAATCCGTAGCCGGGATGGATCGCATCCACGTCCGCGATCTCCGCGGCGGAGATCACCGCCGGCACATTCAGATAGCTCTCCGCCGAGCGTGGTGGCCCGATGCAGATCGCCTCATCGGCAAAGCGAACATGCAGTGAGTTGCGGTCGGCCTCGCTGTAGACGGCCACCGTGCGTACGCCAAGTTCCTTGCACGCGCAGATCACGCGCAGCGCAATCTCGCCGCGATTGGCGATCAGGACTTTCCGAAACATGCATTCCCTTCGCGCCCGCTCGAGTGAAGCTGGGGCGCCGTCACAGAATTAGCGCGGCCGCACTGCAAAGAGCTTCTGCCCGTACTCCACCGGCTGGCCACCCGTCACAAAGCGCTTCACAATCTCGCCCGCGGCATCGGACTCGATCTCGTTCATCAGCTTCATCGCTTCCACGATGCACAGCACCTGCCCGACTTCGACCGTGTCGCCCGGCTTCACAAACGCAGGCGAGCCCGGCGACGGCGACTCGTAGAAGGTGCCCACGATCGGCGACTTCACAATGTGCAGTCCGGCTTCATCATCCCCAGGGACCGCGGGCGCGGCGGAGGGCGCAGCCACCGCTCCTGCCGGATGCGTATGCGCCACCGCGGCCGGCTGAAAGCTCGCCGCCGATTGAGCCGCCTGCGCTGCGGATGCCAGGTGCGCCATCTGCGAAAGATCCATCGCTGGGGCGGATCCGGCAAACTTCAGCCGCACCTTCAGGTCGCCGCGTTCCAGATCGAACTCGCCGATGCCGTTTTCCTTCAGGAACTCGATGAGCTGTTTCAGCTCTGCTATCTCTTCCGGATTCATGCTTCCCAATCTCTTCTTGTCTGCTGCGGTGTGAGACGCCTTCGGTATCGCGTCGCGTTCTTTCTTGGTCACGCTGCCGCCTTGTGCTTCGTCTTCACAGTTCGATCCATGCCTTGGTAGCCGGCGTCAGCACGCGGCATCCGCGCCGTTCCACCACCACCGTGTCCTCAATGCGCAGGCCAAACGCGCCCGGAATATAAACGCCAGGCTCGATGGTAATGACCATCCCCCTGGTTAGCAACGCCTGTTGTGCCATGGCGATGCGCGGCGATTCGTGAATCTCCAGCCCCACTCCATGCCCGGTCGAATGGGTGAAGTATTCCGCCAGCTTCGCCTCCCGCAACACACTGCGCGCTGCCTCGTCCACCTCGCCCGCCTTCACGCCGGCCGCAACCGCCGCAACTGCATTCTCCTGCGCCGCCAGCACCGCATCGTAGGCCTCGCGCTCGCGCGGCGTGGCGCGCCCCAGGTGCACGGTGCGCGTCATGTCCGAGCAATAACCGTTGAGAATAACACCGAAATCGAGCGTGACGAACCCGCGTCGCGGCAGCTTCGCCTCGGATGCGGCGCCGTGCGGCATCGCCGATCGTTCGCCGCTCGCCACGATCGTCGGGAACGACATCGCCTCCGCACCCCACAGCCGCGCGCGATATTCAAGCTCCGCCGCGACCGCATTCTCTGCAATGCCAGGCCGCAGGAATCCAAGGATGTGTTCGAAGAGCCGCACCCCCAGCGTCGCGGCGGCAGCCATGTGTGTGATCTCGCCTGCGTCCTTCACCATGCGCTGCGCAGCAATCAACGGAGCGTCCAAGGCGGCAAAGAACCGCTTCGCATCTCCACGCCCAGAGCCTTTGACACGCCCAGAGCCTTTGACATGCCCGGAGCCTTTGAATGAAGAGCCCTTCACCGCCTCCTGCATCGAGCCCACCGCCGCAACCGTCGTCTGCTCGCCGTCGTAGTACGCATGTTTGGCGCGCGTCGCTGCGAGCCAGCGGCAGGCCTCTGCCAGCGCCGGTCCTTTCGCGATCCGCACCTCCGCCCCCTTCACCTCATGAGCCGCCTGCGCGGTGTAGCGGCCATCGGTCACCAGTAACGCCGCTTTCTGCGTGATGCCGAGCGCCGCATTCGACCCCGTGAAGCCGCAAAGGTAGCGCACATCCGGCAGATGCGTCACCAGCAGCGCCGCGATCTTCCGCTTCGCCATGGTGGCGCGCAGGCTGCGCATGCGGTGGGAATGATTCATTTGGATCAAGGCGTTTCGAGAGTAGAGGACTGCTGTTCCTTCCAGAGAGCAATCTTCCGCAAATGATATTGGAGATAAAACGGTCCGAAGAAAAACAGCAGCGGACCGGCCATGGTAAGCCCGTAGCGTTCCACTGAATTGTAGTGACTCTCGAGGGCATCCCGCATCCGGTATAGATCGATCCAGACCATGATGGTGCCCGCAAGGTTCCCAAGCAGCATCCAACCTGCTGCGCTCTGCCAGCCAAGATTCACGATAAAAATGGGGGAGAGAAGAAATATTGTCGCCAGCACGGTAGTGAGCAATATGTGCGTGCTCGGAGCGAGCCGTTGCACGAAGGAGGCTTGTACAAGAATCCAGGAGAGAACGAAGACCTCCGGAGACAAAACAATCGCTATCCATCTCAGCCCGGTGAGCTGGCTCAAAAATGCACCTGCGAAGGCCAACGCGAAGCTACCCACAAGAATAAGGGCCCAATGGAGACGGGGAGGCGCCGGATAATCCACGCGCCCATTGGAGAGAGCGGAAAGAGACTCTTCAAGCGACGGCCCGGGAGTTGACATGAGTTGGTTTACTGAGCCGCGCTCTTGCGCCGCGCCGGCCGCACACTCTGCACCGGCTTCGCCTTTGCCCGCGACGGCTTCTCTTCTACGAATTTTCCAGCCGCCCGCGCCGCAGGCATGTTCCCGCCGGAGCTCTGCTGATCCATCCAGTCGTTCAACCGCGACCGCTTGAAGCGCCACCGGTTCCCCAGCTTGAACGCCGGCACAAACCCCTCCGACGCGTACTTATATAACGTGTCTGGACTGATGCCGAGGTAGTCCGCCGCCTGACGAATGTCCAGCACCTCGCGTTGCTCGGTTCCTGCCGTCTGTGCCTTCATCGGAGTGCCATTCCTTCCAGGGGGAACTTCCTCCCGGGCAGCGCCCCACTGATTTGGGGACCCGGCGTCTTGTATATACCCTGTTTCCTCGGTCTTCTTCAAGAATCTTCCCACTTCCGTGGTACACCGACGGGGTGTTCCGGCTGATTCCCCAATTCCGCCGGCTTTTCCGGGCCTCCGCCGGCCCCTGACCGACAGCCACCAGCGATCTCCGGGTCGCCCCTCCATATGGTCGTGCCCCACCCTCCCGGCATCGCTTCAGCCGCAAGCGCCCGGAAGGCAAACAATCGGCAGAACGCTTCGGACGGAGAAGCTATCTCTGTGGCTGCGAGATATTTCGTTGCAGATACTCTTCGCAGATATCAGCGGTGTGTAAATTCTCCAGCATTCATGTAACCCCGGTGCCTGCAAATTCGCTTATTTGCGCAGGTCTCTGCATATCTTGAGATAGCTGCACGATCAGCTCATTTTTCCTCGTTGGAACTTAGACAATATATTGTCCGACTTTGTATTCTGGTACGCGACGGCGGT
>DASQRJ010000350.1:0-4686 GCA_035642955.1 Acidobacteriaceae bacterium | reverse complement strand
AACGCTGGGACGCGGCATCACCCTGGCCGCTGCGGGCGAGAACATCGTCGTGCTCGGCATCCATCCCACGCGTGCCGAAACCGGTTATGGCTATATCGAGACGGGAAGCGCACTTGAGCCCGGCGTGCAGCATGTGCGCCGCTTTACCGAGAAGCCGAATCTGGAAAAGGCCGAAGAGTTTGTGGCTGCCGGCAACTACTACTGGAATAGCGGAATCTTTCTGTGGAGCGCGCGCACACTGGCCAACGCAATGCGCGAACATCTCCCGGAGACTTCGCCGCTGCTCGAGAAGATCGCGGCCGCCCACGGAACGGCGGCATTCGCAAAAGTCTTCGCCGAACTGTATCCCCAATGCGAGAATATCTCGGTGGACTACGCGGTGCTGGAGCCGCGTTCCGCGAAGGGCGAACACCGTTCCAACCTTTTTTGTCTGCCGGCCGAATTTGGATGGAATGATCTTGGATCCTGGGCGGCACTCTACGAGCATCAGCTCGCGCAGCAACCCGATGCGCCGGCCGCCAATATCGTCGAGGCCGCGGATGCCCTGGTCATCGACGCGCACGGCAATTACGTTTACAGCTCGGACAAGTTCGTCGCACTGCTGGGCGTTCATGACCTGGTCGTGGTCGATACCGGCGATGCCCTGCTCATTACTTCGCGCAATCACTCCCAGGATGTGGGAAAAGTAGTAAAGCAGTTGGTATCGCAGGGAAAGACTGACCTGGTGTGAGCCATTCCGCGCGGCGTTCTCTGCGTGATGCCGTTTCCATTTCGTAAAATCGACCGAAGCATGACAACCTCATCTATCAAATTTGGCACCGACGGATGGCGCGGCGTAATCGCCGATGACTTTACCTTTGGCAACGTTCGCATTGCGGCGGCGGCGATCGCCAACTACATTCTGGCGCACGAAGATCCGAAACAAGGTATCTGTATCGGTTACGATACCCGATTCGGCTCTCCCGGCTTTGCCCGTACTGTTGCGGAGGTGACCGCATCGGCTGGAATTCCGGTCCGCCTCGCCAACGCAGTGACGCCAACGCCGGCACTCTCCTATGCAGTACGCGAGTCGCAGGCGGCTGGCGGCGTCATGATTACGTCAAGCCACAATCCGTATCAATGGAACGGCGTCAAATACAAGGCAAGCTATGGTGGGTCCGGCTCGCCATCCATCATGGCGGCGATCGAGAGCTGTCTTGGACACCCGCTCCGCCGGACCGCGCGATCCGCTTCGATCATCGAGGAAGATTTCACCGCTCCCTATATCGCAGCCATCTCGCGCTTTGCCGACCTTGACGCCATCGCTCGCTCCGGCCAACGCTTCGCCATAGACGCGATGTATGGCGCCGGAGCCGGAGTGCTGGCCAGCATCTTCCGTCCGCTCGGCATCGACTTCGTCGAGATCCGCGCCAATCACGACCCGCTTTTCCCCGGGATCAACCCTGAGCCGATTGAGCCACACGTTCGCGCACTCCAGGACACGGTCGTCCGCGAGAAATGTCAGGCCGGACTTGTGACCGACGGCGATGCCGACCGCCTGGGCGCGGTCGACGAGCACGGCAACTTCGTCGATCCGCACAAGATTTTCTCCATCCTGCTGCGTTGGTTGCTGGAGCGCAAGGGCTGGACCGGCGGTGTGACGCGCGCCTTCAACACCACCAAGATGCTCGATCGTATCGCTGCCAAACACAATCAACCCCTCTACGAGCACGGCATCGGCTTCAAGTACGTCTGCGACCTCATGCTTGAGCATGACATCCTCATTGGCGGTGAGGAGTCCGGTGGAATCGGCATCAAGCGCCATCTGCCGGAACGTGATGGCCTGCTCAACTGCCTGCTGCTGGCCAATGTGATGGCGGATGAGAAGAAGACGCTCGGTGAGCTCGTCGCGGACTTGCAGCAGGAGTTTGGCGAACATCATTACGGACGTATCGATCTTCATATTCCCGATGCGATCAAGAACGCCGCCATCACCCGAGCACGAACCATCCAACCGGGCGCAGTCGATTTTGCGGGCATGCCGGTTCGCCTGGTGGAGACCCTGGACGGCATCAAGTTCTTTCTCGAAAATCCAGAAGCGAAGTCAAAGCCCAATGCGGCTGAGACCTGGCTGCTGCTGCGTGCTTCCGGAACAGAACCGTTGATGCGCATCTACTCCGAATCGGTGTCGAAGGAATCGGTGGACAGGCTGCTTGCGTCTGCACGCGCGTTTGCACTGGCAAGCGCGTGAGATTTCCTATCCGCCAAGGTTGAAGATGACCCTTACCGTTGTCTCTACCTCAACCGGCTCGCCATTCAACAAGTAGGGCCGATAACGCCACGTCCGTACTGCCTCCTCTGCTGCCGGCGCCAGCATAGGCGGACCGCTGACGAGCCGCAGGTTTTCAATCGCACCCGTCCTGGAAATCGTTGCCACAAGCAAAACCGTGCCTTGAATGCGCGCTGCAATGGCGATTGCGGGATATCGCGGATCCGCGCCGCTCAGCTTACGCCCCGCCATCACTCCCGAGGAGATGACGGGCTTCCTCGAAGGCGTCACATGCACTTGCGGGGGCACAGCAGTGCCAATCGAATCTGGCAGCCCAGTGAAGGGGCCGCCTCCATCCGTTGCAAAGGGAGCAACTCCCATACCCACACCTGGAGGTGGCTCTTGATCGATGGCAGAGATGGCACTCGGAACGAGGCGAGGCGGCGTGAAGGGGTTCACCAAGATCGCAGCATGCGTAGCAACGCTCCCGACCCGTGTCATGGCCGGCAACGGCCCAACAGGCGGTGCCGGAGCAGCGAGCAACATGCTCAATGTCTGCTTTGGCAGAGATGCGGGATGCAGTAGCGGCAACAAGATCAGACAGCACACGATGCTGCCGTTACAAATTGCCGCGACGCAGGAGAACCAACCGCTGCGTGTGCGAATTCTTCCGCCCGACTCCATCAACGCATCTTCGAACATAGCGCGCCCCGTCTCTGCGCGCGTTGCATAACGCTGCAGACACGCCTATAGACACGCACCGGGAAGTGCTTGTTCCCATTGGAGCATTTTCGGTATCGGTATAGACCGTCCAGCGCCCGCTCTGGTGGCTTTTCGTTAAGGAAAAGCCACACCGAATGCATCTCGGCGGTTCAGCATAATACCGAAAATGCTCTATTTTGCCAGCTCTGCCTCGATGCGTTGTGTCAGCTTTGCATCCTCCGGCTCGACGTCCGACGCAAACCGAGCAACCGGAGTACCCGTCCTGTCCACCAGGAACTTCTCAAAATTCCAAAGCACTTCGGGCTCCGCAGTCGGGGTCACACCAAACTCGATCAGGTGCTGGCGTAGATCATCAGTGCTCGTCGTCGGCTTTGGTTGCGCCTGAATCAGCGACGCATACAGTGGATGCTTCGCCGGACCGACAACGGTGATCTTTTCAAAGATCGGAAACTTTACTCCGAAATTGGTGGTGCAGAACTGCGCGATCTCCGCGTTCGTGCCCGGTTCCTGGGCTGCAAAATCATTCGCGGGAAAGCCCAGTACAGCGAAGCCGCGATTGCTGAACCGCGCGAACAGCCTCTCCAACCCCTCGTATTGCGGTGTAAAGCCGCATTTCGATGCCACGTTCACAATCAACAGCACCTTGCCCCGGTAGTCGGCGAGCGATGCGTCCTTGCCATCGATGCGCCTCAAGGGAAAGTTCTCAATCGTTGCGCTCATCACGAAATCTCCTGTCTCTAGTATATGGATGATGAGGTGTCGCGCTGAAATGCGAGAGGCGTGGCTCAGCCACGCCCCAATATTGCAGCTTCGATACGCCTTTACTTCATGCCGTCCAGAATGGATCCCACGATGCCGCCCACCACCCCGGCCTGCGTCGTCTCTGCGCGCCGCTCGGTCGGCATGTACTCCTGAAGTTTGTGCGCCAGCTTCGCGATCGGCAGCGTCTGCAGCCAGACACGCCCGGGGCCGGTCAGGGCGGCCAGAAAGATACCGTCGCCGCCAAAGATCATATTGCGAATTCCTGGCACGCGCATGATCTGAAAGTTCACTCCGGCTTCGAAGGCTCCGACATGCCCCGGATGCACTCGCAGTAGTTCGCCCGGCTGCAAATCCTTCACGATCAGTTCGCCGGAAAGCTCCAGCCACGCCATACCCGCTCCGCTGAGTCGCTGCAGCAGGAAGCCGTCGCCGCCGAAGATGCCCGCGCCCAGTGACTGCTGAAACCCAACGCCAAGCTGAATCCCGGCAGTGGCGCAAAGGAAGCCATGACGGTGAATCAAAAACTCGCGCCCATTCGATACTTCAACCGGCACAATATGGCCGGGAACCTTGGTGGCAAAGGCGATCTCTCCCGGTGCGCCCATTGCCCGGTACTCCGTCATGAAGAGCGTACCCCCACCGGCGACGCGCTTGAAGGCGCCAAAGAACCCTCCGCCTCCACCCATCTGGGTATGCGTCGTCATCTGGATCGATGCCGACATCCAGGAAAGCTCCCCTGCCTCGGAAATAATCGCGTCATTGTGATCCAGCAGAAATTCCAACACTGGCATCGTGGTGCCTGTTATCCGGCTTTGCATCTCTTATCCTCCTGGCATCTGCCGCACCTCTCGGCCCAAACGCCAGCATACACATACGCATCAACCCGCTCATAGTTCCCCGGCGAATTTATGCACCTCGCAACGTGGGACACTCTGCGCTCCATTTTCTTGTGG
>DASQRJ010000349.1:0-2758 GCA_035642955.1 Acidobacteriaceae bacterium | reverse complement strand
TTATTCACGCTCGATGGGGTACCCTGTTCCGCATCTCCATGCGCCGCATCGACGGTCGCCGCGGGATGGCCACCCTCGCCCTCCCAGCGGCTCACCTGACGCGCGGTGGACTGGTTGCCGTTCGGTCCCAGCAGCGTCGGCAGCACCTTCTTGAAGTTCTCACCCGCATCTTTGAGCAACACGCGGTCCTGTGGACGCTTCGGTCCGGCTACGGAGGGCTGTACCGTGCTCAGGTCGAGTGCGATCGTCGCCGAATACTCCGCCACCGGTGCGCCCGGTGCGTGGAAGAGTCCCTGTTCCTTGTAGTACGCCTCCACCAGCGCCACCTGCTCCTCGCTGCGTCCGGTCAGCCGCAGATAGCGCAGCGTCTCCGCGTCCACCGGGAAGATGCCGCAGGTCGCGCCATACTCCGGCGCCATGTTGCCGATGGTGGCGCGGTCGGCCAGCGGCAGCTCCGCAATGCCTTCGCCGTAGAACTCCACAAACTTTCCCACCACCCCAAGCTTGCGCAGCATCTCGGTCACCGTCAGGACCAGATCGGTAGCCGTCGCACCCTCGCGCAGCTTGCCGGAGAGCTTGAATCCCACCACCTGCGGCACCAGCATGGAAACCGGCTGGCCCAGCATCGCCGCCTCGGCCTCGATCCCGCCCACGCCCCAACCCAACACGCCCAATCCGTTGATCATCGTGGTGTGCGAGTCGGTGCCCACCAGCGTGTCCGGATAGGCGCGCAGGGTTCCATTGACTGTGCCGTTCCCTTCCGTGGTGAAGACGACGCGCGCCAGGTACTCCAGGTTCACCTGGTGGCAGATGCCCATGCCCGGCGGCACCGCGGAAAAATTATCGAAGGCCGATTGTCCCCACTTCAGGAATGCGTAACGCTCGCGGTTGCGTTCAAACTCCATCGCCGCGTTGATGTCGTAGGCGCGCGCGGTGCCGAACTCGTCCACCTGCACCGAGTGGTCAATCACCAGCTCAGCCGGCTGCAGCGGGTTGATCTTCTCCGGGCGTCCGCCCAGCTTCTTCATCGCATCGCGCATCGCCGCCAGGTCCACAATCGCGGGCACGCCGGTAAAGTCCTGCATCAGCACGCGCGCCGGCATAAAGGCGATCTCGCGATCCGCCTCGGCCTTGGGCTGCCACTTGGCGAGGAATTCGATATCCGCCGCGGTCACGGATTTGCCGTCCTCCTGGCGCAGCAGGTTTTCGAGCAAAATGCGCAGCGAGTAGGGAAGCTTCGCCAGCGAGACGCCTTTCGTCTCAAGCGCCTTCAGTCGATAGATCTCATAGGATTTGCCATTGCTGCTGAGCGTGGATTTGCTGCCAAAGCTGTTCATCGGAATCGAATCTCCTGTATCGGGGAGCGCGTCCCCAGGTCAAAACCGTTCAAAGCGAAACCTGCCGGGCGCGCGCGTGCAGCTCCAAAAGGGTGCGAGAGTGTGCGGGGCAGGCAATCTTCAGGAGAGGAGTGTGGGTCCGCGATCGTGGCGGCCGCGACGGAAACGCTGCATACGAGGGGCATCGGAGTGCGACAGATGCTGGTAGTTCATGTCCGCTCCCTAGTGTAACTCCGTCGCGGTAGTGGCTTCATCGCTGCCCCCCTCGTCCTGAGCGTAACCGGAGGCTCAACCCCAATACCTGGCCCCCCTACAAGGGCGTTGGCGGGACGAATCGCTGACGCAGCGCATTTTGTCGCACAGGCGAGCGACACTTCACAGAAAGAGCGATTCCTTAACGTAGTTGACTGTCCAGACGTTTATCTATACCGTTATCTCATGCCCAGGCCGCGAAGCGGCGAGAAGAGAAGCGCAATTCTGGAGGCTGCGACCCGTTTCATCGTGACCCATGGCCTGAGCGCTCCGACGGCAGGTATCGCGAAAGAGGCTGGCGTTGCCAACGGATCGCTCTTTACCTACTTCGAAACCAAAACCGACCTCTTCAATCAGCTCTATCTCGAGTTGAAAGCAGAGATGGCGTCTGCCGCGATGAAGAATCTGCGCCCGGTTGCAGAACTTCGTGAGCAATACTTTCAAGTCTGGCAGAACTGGACACAGTGGGCGGTATCCAATCCCGAAAAGCGGCGAGTCCTGGCACAGCTCGGCGTATCCGACGAACTCACTCCGGAAACCCGAATAGCGGCACATAAGACGATGGCGCCCATCGCCGGCTTGCTGAAGCAAATTCTCGCCGACGGACCTATGTCGAAAGCTCCGATGGGCTTCGTTGTCGCGCTCATGAACGCGACGGCCGACGCAACGATCGATCTTATGAGCCAGGATTCGACCCATGCAAAGAAGCACTGCAAGTTGGGCTTTGAAGCTCTATGGCGGATGTTGCGCTGATTTTTCAAATCTAATAATGACTGGCTAGACAGACTGTTAAGGAATTAGACATGCCAAGCACTCCAACCACCAACAACGCCTCCGAACGCAAGGCCTACATCATTACCGGCCCGACCTCCGGCATCGGTCACCTCACGGCACTCGAACTGGCCAAGCACGGCACTGTCGTGCTGGTCGGCCGCGACCGCAAAAAGCTCGATGAGGTGCAGAAGACCATCGAGCAAAAGGGCGGCAGCGCAGTGTTGGTCGTATGCGACCTGTCAGATATCGCGAGCGTGCGGTGCGCGGCCGCGGAGATCGTCGCACTTCGTCTTCCGATTGCCGGCCTGCTCAACAACGCGGGCATCATGCAGATACGTCCCACCAGGAACACGTTGGGCTGGGACATGACATTCGCGACGAACCACCTGGGACCG
>DASQRJ010000348.1:0-4436 GCA_035642955.1 Acidobacteriaceae bacterium | reverse complement strand
CGACAGGGTGCGGCAGAGCCAGTTCAACACCATTGTCGAGATGACCCAGCAGTTGCGCGAGGCGCGCGTGACCCTGTACAACATCGACGCCATCGACCCGGGATCGCGGGCCCAGTTGCGCGCGGACTACTACAAGGAATTTCTGAAGGGCGTGACATCCGCAAGGCGGGTGGATTCCGGAGCTCTTTCTCTTCCCGTATTCGCCGTTCACACCGGCGGACGAGTGAATGAAGCGAGCAGCGATCTGTCCACGTTGCTGAATGGATGCATCGCCGAAGCAAGGTTCTATTACACGCTGTCCTTCGATCCGCCGAGAGCCGACCACACGGACGAGTACCACGACCTGGCGGTAAAGCTAGATAAGCCGGGCATGATCGCACGTACGAACACTGGCTATTATGCGGAGCCTTCCTTGAAGCCGTAATCGCCTACGGAGGGCTGGCGCCTGCTCGCAAGCTCTGAAAGTACTCGTCCACGTCGCGGGAGTGTTGGAGCTTTTCTGTAAGTATGGGCGTGCTCTATTCGATCAACGCCTCACATGCCTCACATAGGAGCGGTTCTTTACGCGTCGCGGATGTCAAAGCGGCGGATAAGCCCGTCTTCGATGGTGAAGATATGCCCCACCATCCGATCCTGGAGAAGAGCGCCCTTGAGATCGTGCACCACCTGATGGACTTCGACGACGACCTCGCCTTGTGCGCCTTTTGAGAATCCAACCGGTTCGACGTGAGGATCGACCATGGCCCACTGGCGCGTCCAGTAGCTGCGCACTCCGTCGCGTCCGTGCACATGGCCGCCCTCCATCCCGTTTGCCCATATGACGTTCTCGTGCAGAGAGGCGAGCACGGCTTCCATCTCGCGGGCGTTGAAGAGGCGATACATCTCTTTCAGCAACTCGACTTCGTCTGACATTCGCATCTCCCGGTTCTGATTGCCCATCGTTCTGCTTGCCCATCGGCGGAGGGCCCATTCTGAGGCTGCATGTCAATCTTCGCTGACAAACGTCCCCAGTTTGCGCTCGCTGATAGTCAAGCCTTCGAGTTGTGTGTCGAGCCGCCGGTACTCGGCGCCAAAGCGCTCCTGGAAGCGCGTGAAATCTTCGGCGGTCTTCCAGCGATCGATGGTGATGTATTTCATGTGATCTCTATCCCTTGCTGAGAGCAGTTCAGTTCCGAGATATCCATTCGCCTGGACGAAGAGCTGGGTCCAGGCGCCATCCGATTGGTAGGCGGAGACGAATGCGTCGACCTTCTCTGGCCGTACAACGAACTCCCAAACAATGACGTACATTTCCACTTTCCCGCGTGAATGCTTGCAGTCCGCAACCTCCGGAGCATATTTACGGACGTCAGGCCGGTGCGATACTAGCAGGCATGGAGAGGGCTGCGGATAAGGGCGCCATGACGGATGCGGCAGCGGACTGCTCGCTTTGCGCTGGGACGGGCATGCGCATCAGCCGCGACGCGCAGGGTGACCGCGTGGCCGCGGTCTGCAGTTGCCGGATAGCACGCCAGGCGCTGCGCCGGCTGGAACGGGCGAACATCCCGCGGCGTCATGAGCACGCCACGCTTTCCAATTATGAGTCGATCATCGCGGGCGCCGGCGAGTCGATGCTGCATGCGCACTTCAAAGCCAATAAATTCGTTGAGGACTATCCGCACGGCACCGATGGCCGCGGGCTGATGTTCGTAGGCTTAGCGGGGCGGGGCAAGACACACCTTGCGGTGGGCGTTCTCCGCGCTCTGATCGAGGAAAAGGGCTGCCAAGGTCTGTTTTGCGATTATGGCGATCTGTTGAAGCAGATTCAGAACTCCTACAATTCCCGCGCGGAGACGACCGAATATGCGTTGCTGCGTCCGGTACTCGAGGCCGAGGTATTGGTGCTGGACGATTTGGGCTCAACCAAGCCGACGGCGTGGGTGTGGGACACCGTAGCGCATCTTTTGAACGGACGCTACAACCACAAGCGCACGACGATCATTACCACCAACTTTTCCAACCGCCCTCCCGCCGCTGGCGGCAAGGAGGACACTCTCGGCGACCGGATTGGCGAGCGCATGCGCTCGCGGCTGGCGGAGATGTGCGTGTGCCTTGAGGTCCTTGGAGAGGATTTTCGCCAGACAGCCGGCGCAGCGCGCTTTGCCTGGTCAGAGGCGGAGTGGTTTCCCGGCAGCAGCTAGCTAGGACTAAGCGACCGTCCAGAGCAGGATGACGACAGCCACCAGGATCGCGGCCCTGTAGACATACTCCGGCAACCGGCTGGCCTTCGGATCGAGAAAGGGTGACGGCTGGGCGTTCGGGGTCACGTCTTGCGTCGCCTGCATGGGACTCGCTCCTTCGTAGTGTCAAATGCTTGCCTATAGAGACGCCTTTATTGTGGCAAGAGTCGCGAAATATTTCGCATAAAGAATCGATGAAGAGTTTCGCCCTCATCGTGAGCTGCGGGCTTCCTTCGATTGGGGACAGCGTAGAATCGCTGCCATGTCCAGTGCAGGGAACGGCGGCGCAGGCGGCTTCCTTTCGGAGAAAAAGGCGACCCCGGAGGGGCGATCCTGGCTTCCGTGGATGATTGCGGGTGTCGTGGTCCTGGTGGTGCTCGGCCTCTTCTTATTGTCAGCGCGCCGTCAACGCGCCGCCCAGCAGGCGGAAAACGCCTCCCAGACCCCGGATCCGTATGCCAGCCAACTGAACATTAGCAACTTACAGATGAGCGAGGCGACGAACTTCACGGGGAGCAAGATCACCTATGTCGACTGGCAGGTCACAAACAAGGGCAACAAAACGGTGACCGGGATCAACGTCGTCGTCACCTTCCTAAACGATATTGGGGAGCCTCCGCAGACGACGCCGATGCCGCTGAGCCTGATCCGTACCCGGGAGCCGTACGTGGATATCGAACCGGTCTCGGCTGAGCCGCTCAAGCCGGGGGACACGCATGAGTTTCGCCTGATCTTCGATCATGTGACGCCCACTTGGAATCAGCAATATCCGACGATTCAACCGATCCATGTCCAGACTCGCTAAAGGGAGCGGTGCAGTTTTTTCGCGGATACTGTCATAAGCTCATTCCCGCGGCTCGATAGTCCATCGTTTGCCTATTACTTTGGTAGTGTCAAAGTCCCTGATTTAAGCCAATAACTATCTTTATTTGTAATAACTTGCGATGTTGTTCCAATCTGGGACCAAGTTTGGCACGCATATTGCTAGAGTCTGGGCAGCATGGCTAACAGAAACGCGACAGTACTTGCATCCAGCACAGTGGCCGCCCTTGTGTTCGCGGCGACCTTGAGCCTGTCCGCGCAATCGACCTCCTCCCCCCAGGCGGCAGACACGCAGCAGCAGCCATCCCCCACGGCGCAGAATCCGCAAGACAACAGCACATACGCTACCGGTAAGCCTCTTCCGACGAAGACGAATGAGGGCTTCTGGGGCCATCTCAACCCGCTGGCCCGCAAGAAGTGGGTCAATCGGCAGGTTGGTCCAGTGAAGGACCGGCTGAACGAGCTGGATCAGCTTTCCGCGAAGAACGCCAACGATATCAAGGACCTGGACACTCGGGCGACGGCCGGAATCGAGAAGGCCCAGACCACGGCGGACGGCGCGAATCAGCTTGCAACCACTGCCAATACGCAGGCCGGACAGGCCTCGCAAATGGCACAGCAGGCTTCGACGCAGACCAACAATCTGAACACGACGGTCTCGAACCTCGATCAGTATGCACCGATCGCGGACACCGAGATCCGCTTCCGCGGCGGCCAGACAGTGTTGAATGCAAAGGCCAAGGAAGCGCTGGACGACGTTGCGACCAAGCTGCAAGGGCAGAAGGGTTACATCGTCGAGGTGCAGGGCTACTCGCGGGCACGCGGGCAGGCCGGCATCGCGAACTCACAGCATATGGCGGACGCGGTGGTGCGCTACCTCGTCGTCGAACACAACATTCCGGTCTACCGCATCTATCGCGTCGCCCTGGGGAATGCCCCGGTGGACGACTCCGACAAAACAGCACGTGGCAGCCTTGTCCACGTGACGTTGATGCATAACAGTTTAGCGGCTTTGAGCGGGTCATCTCCGGATGGCAGCTCGCCCATTGGTGCGACGCAGCAGTCGCCTTCGCAGCCCTCCCCCCAGGGTGCTGCGTCGCAGCCAGTGGCTCAGCCCCAGCAATAACGGGCTGACCGCAACCAAGCTCTCACACAACGAGAGAACCAAGGCAGATTGGCCCCTCTACCAAGAGGGGCCCTTTTTTTGCTCCGAATAAGGGTGTTTGGGGTGCGTTTGGGAACGCTTTGGAGCGCGATTTGGTTGCGAAAATCTACTTACTGTCTGGTTAATGGGGTGATTACGCTGAGATGGGACCCGACATTGGTCCTTCGGGCGTTCCAGAAGCCGAATATTGCATCGTCGATGGTTCGATCGCGGCTGGGTCAGTGCGGCGT
>DASQRJ010000347.1:0-7705 GCA_035642955.1 Acidobacteriaceae bacterium | reverse complement strand
CTTCCAGACCTTTGGCAACGACTACGTGGCGAATGCCGATGCCAAAGAGATCACCATAAAAATGCAGAAACCGCGGTCGCAGTATTCGATCTACAAGGGCAACGCGACCGGCGACCAGAGCGGTCAGGCGCAGGAGACGACGGAGAAGCCGGCGCCCTCAACCAGCAAACCGAATTAGACATTTCCGGTAAGGCTGTGAGCCGCCAAGATGCATGTGGTGTGGCTTTTCCTTCACGAAAAGCCGCCAGAGCGGTCGCTGGACGGTCTACATCAATGCCGAAAATGCTCTAATCCGAGCCGCTTCGCGCACGCATATTTCAATAACAACAGATTCCTCCGCTTCGCCTGGTTCCGATCGGGATGACGATGCTTCCGGCGCCAGCGCTGCTATGTGCGGCGATCGAGCTGCAGCATCACGCCCGCCTTCGGCCGCAGGGTGATACGCGGCAGAATTTCAAGAGCCTGGCTACCGCCTGCGGGAAGTGAGACGCGCCAGTCGCGCAGAATCGTGGCGAGCGCGAGGACTCCTTCCATCCAGGCGAAGCCTTCTCCGATGCACTGCCGGGAGCCGGCTCCGAAGGGAAACCAGGCGAAGCGTGGGCGGCTGTTGTCATCGCGCGGGCTGGCTGGCTGCGCGCGTTGCGCGGGCGCCTGACCGGCGAAGCGCGCGGGATCGTAGCGTTCGGGATCGGGCCACCAGCGCGGGTCGTGATGGAGGATGATCTGCGGTGCGATGAGCAGCGAGCCTTTGGGAATCGACTGGCCACGGAAGGCGTAACGCTCGGCCGCGGTGCGCGCCGTGACCCATACCGGCGGATAGAGGCGCAGGGTTTCGGCGACGTGCTGCCAGGTGAGCGGGAGACGGCTGTAATCCGCGGCCGTGGCGGCTTCACCGGTGAGAACCTGGCGCGCTTCATCATGCAGCCGCTGCTGCCATTCGGGGTGGAGCGCGGCGAGCCATAGCGCGAAGCTGAGTGCGTTGGCGGTGGTCTCGTGGCCGGCGAGCAGAAGGGTGAGGCATTCGTCGCGCACCTGGCGATCGGTCATGCTGCCGGTGCCGCCTTCGGTGTCGACGGTGGCCAGGAGCATGGAGAGCAGGTCGCCTTGATCGGCCTCGGCACGGCCCGAACGGCGCTGCCGGATGATGCCGTAGATGAGCGCGTCGAGTTCGGCTTGGCCTCGATGGATGCGGCGCATCATGGGCAGCGGCAGGCGCAGGATCTGCGCGGAGAAGGGAAGGAAGGCGAGCGGCAGAAAGCCCATGAAGGCATCGACGGCCTGGGAGATGTTGCGCACTTCCGATTCGACGTCGGCGTTGAAGAGGCATTTGCTGACGATGCGCAGCGCGAGCAGGAGCATGTCGTGATGGAGATCGCGGGTTTCGCCGGTATGCCAGGAGCGTGTCATCTGCAGCGCGTAGTCGCCGATGATGGCGCCATAGGCAGCGATGCGGTCGCGATGGAAGGCGGGCTGGGTGAGCCGGCGCTGGCGAAGGTGCAACGGCTCCTCGCTGGTGAGCAGGCCGTCGCCGAGCACGAAGCGGGCGCGCTGCATCACGATGCCGCGATGGTGATGCGGCTCGTCGCGCACCAGCGTCTCCTGGATCAGCGCCGGATGGTTGAGCTGGAAGACGTGACGCCCGGCGGCGCGGAAATGGACGAGATCGCCATAGAGGCGAGCGTTGGCGCGGAGGAATTCGATGGTGCTGGAGCGAAAAATCTGACCGGTGAAGGCGCGCCGCACGAAGGATGGGCCGGGCGGCCAGCGCGAGCCGGCGGAGATACGGGGTTCGAGAGCGTCAGTCGGGATTTCGGTCATGGATGATGTGAAGCTTACGCGAATTGCCGAAGAGAGCGGTTTGCGTGCATCTTAGATAGAAAGGGAGTTTGAAAACAGCATGGCGTATTTAGGTGGAAGCATCCTGACGTGGCTGGGCCACGCAACCATTCACATCCAGACGGCCAAGGGCACCTCGATTTTGATCGATCCGTGGTTTGAAGGGAACCCTTCTTCTCCGAAGGATTACGAGTTACCCGCGAAGATCGACCTACTGCTGCTGACGCACGGACACGAAGATCATTTTCACGATGCGGTAAAGGTAGCGAAGAAATCGAAGGCGAAGGCGGTGGGAATTTACGAGCTGACGAGCTGGATGCAGGGTCAGGGTGTGGAAAACATCAGTCCGATGAACTACGGCGGCAACCAGCAGGCAGGGGATGTGCGTATTTCCATGGTGGAGGCGCGGCATTCCTCGAGCATTGTGGATGGCGACAAGAGTATCTATGCGGGCAATCCCTGCGGATATGTGCTGGCGATCGAAGGCGCGCCGACGATCTACCTTGCCGGCGACACTTCGTTGTTTGGAGATATGCAGCTATTCAAGGAGCTATATGCGCCAACCATAGCGGTGTTGCCGATCGGCGATAACTTCACCATGGGTCCGAAGCACGCAGCGCTGGCGGCGAAGTATCTGGGAGTGAAGACCGTGCTTCCGGTGCACTATGGAACCTTCCCGGCATTGACGGGAACGCCGGCGGAGCTCAAGGCACAACTGCAAGGAAGCGGTATCGAAGTGGTGGCGCCGAAGCCAGGTGAAGAGGTTCGCTAGCTAGTTTAGATTGGTGAAACGCGTTTCTTCGCAAAACAGGGCAGCCAGTGGCTGCCCTGTTTTGATGGCCCTTGGCCGAAACTTTCGAGCGAATACTTCCTCGATTCGTCAAGCCGACTCGCTTCGTCAAGCCGAGAAGAGAGGTAGTTTCTACTTTCCTGAAGCTGCCTTCTTGCGCTCCGCCCAACGCTTCCGCATCGCGTCCGCGATGCGCTTGCGGCCCTCGGCAGACAACTTCCGCTTTTTGCGGCCCGACGGCTTTGCTACCTTGACGGCCTTTGCTGCTTTTTTGGATGTCGATCCGCGGGGCCTGCCGCGGCGTGGCTGGTCACCGGCAAGCAGGTTGCGCGCGTGCTGCAAGCGAGCTATCTCCTGGTCGATGCCGGCCAATATTTCTTCTACTTTCACGTACCCCTCCAGTTGACAACGCATAAAAATGCGAGGCGAATCTATTATGAAGGAATTTGCCGGATCACGCAAAATACGAGGGAAAAATCAAGTGCGAATAATGTCGATTATTTCGCCGATAAGGAAGTATTCAGTAAGAAGTATCGGTCTTATCGGCATTGGGTTTCGGCGCGAGCACGTTGTAGTCGTTCGCACCTTCGCGGGCGGCGTTGGGCTTGCCGAAGGCACGCGTGGGAGCTGCATCCTTTGAGGTACTGCGCTTCAGTCCCTTGACCGTTTCCTGTTTATCGCGCGCGTACTCCGTGGCAAGACGTGTCAGCGCATAAGTCACGATGTCGCTGTGATGGAGTGCGGCAAGATCGGGATCGCGGCGGAAGTTCAGCCACAGACGATGCACCAACTGGACATCATCGGGTTGCAGGTGCGGTGCATGCGGGCCGATGTGATAGGCCTGGGCGCTGCCATCTTCCATGACGACATAGAAAGTGAATTGACGTTTCGGTTCGGGGAGCGCTTCCCAGGCCTGGCCGACATAGTAGGCCTGTTCCTGTGCGGTCAACTTAGAGGAAATTCCCGAGACGACGGAAGCAGCTTCGAGCGAATTGGCGGTTTGCACCAGCGCAGAGAAGACATCGCCGGCAGGAACCACGAGCAGGTTGATGTGCTTGCCGAAGCTTTCTGCGACGGAGACGGCTTTGGTAAAGAGCATCTGCTCATGTTCGGAGAAGGATTGCTCGGAAGCGTCGAGTAGTTCGGGACCACCGGCTCCCACCATGCGGGCGGTGAGAACGACCACATCCTGCTCATCGGTATCGGTGCGCGCGAGTGCCCATTTCAAGGCGAGGGGATTGGCCGCATCGCGCATGGTGACCATCAGGCAGCCAGGCTTGATCTGGAGCTGCTCGCGGCCGATGGTGTCTTCATGCTCAAGCTGGAAATGCTCGCGCATCTGCCGGTCGGTCAGCGCGTGGCGGCGCTGATTCTGCCGCTCCGAGATAGAGAAGATGATGAAGAAGACTGCGGTAAACGCGATACCGCTGACCGTGGCGACGGACTTGGTGAAGAGGTTGACCACGGCCGTGGACAACAACACCATGAAGACGGAGATCAATCCCAGCGGTATCTCAGTCTTCCCGATGCGCAGGTTGGGAGGAACCTTCCAGCCGCGTGCGCCCTGGTATTTCCAGCGCAGCACGAGCATGGCGAGGGCGTTGAAGGTGAAGCTCCAGATGACACCGAAGGCATAGGCCTCGCCCAGGGTGATGACGTTGCCGCGGCTGGCAACGATGGTGAAGAGCTGCAGGACGGCAACCAGATTGACGATGCGAGAACTGGTGCCGAAGCGGCGATTGGGTTTGCGGAACCAGTCGGTGAGGACGCCATCCTCGGCCACGCGCATGAGCACGCCGGTGGAACCGATGATGGAGGTATTGACAGCTCCGGAGAGGATGAGGAAGCCGACGATCACCACGAAGACACGGAAGATGATGCGCAGCACCTGTGGACCTGCCATGTACATGGCGAGGCCGGCGATCAGGTTGTCGCGATAGACGGGAACGCGCACCGCATCCGGAATGAGCATGCTGGCCAGAAGGGTGGCAAGGCCGGTGAAGAGCAGACTGTAGATGGCGATGACGATCGCGGCGCGCTTGAGGTTGCGCAGCTTGGGGTGCTCGATCTCACGATTCACCTGCGCCAGGGTCTCTTCGCCGCTCATGGCCAGCACGGAGTGGCCGAAGGCCATCAGGATGCCGAAGAGGCCGAGCATCTCGGTGTAGTGCGTGTGCTTGAGGAAGCCGAGCGCTTCCGGACTGAAGCTGAGGGTAGATGGCCGGGGAAGCGGCGGCAGATGCGCGCCCACGTGAAAGACAGTGTAAGCACCCCAGAGCAGCAGGATGGCCACCATCACGGTGGTGATTTTCATCACCTCCAGGGCTTTGTCGCTGGACTCGTGGATGCCCTTGGTGTTCTGCCACCAGTAATAGAGGGTGACGAAGACCGCGAAGGCAGCAGCGGTGAAGTCCATGGGCAACTGCAGCACCTGGTGATGTGCGTCGAAGAAGGCATGGGGCAACCAGCCGTGGGCAGCAAAGACCTTCAATAGCTCGTCGAGAAGGCCGGTGATGTACTGGCCGGCGGAGACACCGGAGATCGGTCCGGTGAGGATGTAGTCGAACATCAGTGCGGAGACGCTGAGTTTGGCAAAGGTGCCGCCAAGCGCCTCCTTGACGACGCGATAGACGCCGCCGCGGGTGAACATGGAGCAGCTCTCCACATACACGGCGCGCACCGCGAAGGAGAAGAGCATGACGCCGAGGATGAACCAGGGAGCGGATTTGCCGATCAACTGCTCCGCAATGCCGCCGGCATAGAAGGCGGAGGAGCCGAGGTCGTTGAGGACAATGGCGGCTGCGCGCCAGAAGGAGATGAATGACAGCATGACCGAGGAGGCAACGACGAGGCGTACGCGACCAGAGGGTGCTGCGACTGTTTTCTCGAAGGCCATTCGATCCTGACGTCCGGCGGCGCACTCTACCTGGAGTGCTAGTACCTGCCCGGCGTACTCGGCTGAGTGTAGAGCGGATGGATAGGGGCGTCAACGCGCCCGGCATCAGCTTCCGTCATGCAATCTTCCTGCGACATGGCTATGGCTGCGACGTCTTCTCTCCAACGGGGGCTTCCTCGGAGCTGCCGAATAGTTCATGCAGATCTTCAAAGGAAGTAATAAGGACGACAACGGCGGAGCCCACAATTCCCACAAAAAAGATAACTTCGAGCAGCCGCATGCCGAAGAGAGCGACGAACATGGAAGAAGTGTACCCCGGATGCTGGCACGAGTGAAATCCGTCACGTCACCCGGTACTGGGTGAAAACTCCGGATGGTAGACTCCGACTCCTATGAACTACGTATGCGCATAGTTACCACCGAAGCTCGAGTGGGATGGGCAGTGCTCTCTGCCATCCTGCTGAACCTATGCTTTCCCATAGCTGGTCCGTTGCCGGTGTGGCGCACGGTCTTTGCCTGGTTTGGCGCGGTGCCGCTGCTGCTGGCGCTGCTGTGGAGCGATGAGGGAAAGCGTCCTCTGTGGCAGGGCTTTTTCACCGGATGGGTCTTCGGCGTGCCGTGGTACGCGATCAACTGCTACTGGATCTACCAGACGATGTTTCTTTACGGCGGATTGCCTGCGCCGGTGGCCGTCGGCATCCTGCTGCTGTTCAGCCTGATCATGGGGCTGTACTACGGGCTCTTTGGGTGGCTGATGGCGTTTTCACGTCACGCGACGCAAGGTGTCGGCGCGCCGCTGTTCCTGGCGCCGTTTTTGTGGACGGCGATCGATCTGCTGGGCGCGCACTTGATCAAAGTGCCGTGGGACCAGTTGGGCTATTCGCAGATCGACAATGCGGCGCTGACGAGCATCGCGCCCTGGACGGGAACCTATGGCATCACATTTCTTCTACTGGCGGGAAACACCTTGTTTGCGGCCGCCATTGTATGGCGGAAGCAATTCTGGTGGATGGGGGCAGTCGCGGTCACGGTGTTGCTGGAGGCAGGAGTACTGTGGCATCCCGCGCCGTCACCGACCGCGGCGACGGCGGTGCTGCTGCAGGAGAACCTGAGCGTGCAGCAGGACAACAGCTGGACCGGCACGCAGTTCGACCCGAAGACGGGGAAGTATGTCGACCAGTGGGATGTGGTTACGGACCGCTTCGTAGAGTGGAGCGAACGCAAGTGCACGCCATATATCGCCGGGATGCCGGAGACCGGCGCGCCGCTGGTGACGCCGGAGTGCGATCCCGCTCGCGCGAGCGCGGAGAAGACGAGCCTGATCGTGTGGCCGGAGGCGCCTTCCGCACTGCAGGAGAGCGATCCGCGCTTCCGTGCGCTGATGGCGCGCATGACAACGGCGACCGGCGCGGCGGCGATTGCGGGCAATGCGGCGGCGGATGTGCGCGCGACGCACGTGGACCTGTACAACGCGGCCAGCGTCTTTGCAGCGGATGGTTCGCTGTTGGGGCGGTACGCGAAGATTCACCTGGTGCCGTGGGGCGAGTACATCCCGTTCCAAAGCTTCTTCAGCTTCGCCCATGGGCTGACGCGCAATGCCGGACGGTTTACGCATGGCTGGAAACGTAGCGTCTTCCGGCTGAATGGACATCACTACGGCATCTTCATCTGTTACGAATCGATCTTTGCGGATGAGATACGGCAGTTCGTCGTGAATGGGGCTGAGGTGCTGGTGAACATCTCGGACGACGGATGGTATGGAGATACCAGTGCGCCGTGGCAACACCTGAACATGGCGCGGATGCGCGCGGTGGAGAACCGGCGCTGGCTGCTGCGCGATACCAACACCGGGGTGACGGCGGCGATTGACCCATACGGGCGCGTCACCGAGAGCGCGCCCCGGCACGAGTTCACATCGCTGGCGGTGCGTTATGGGTTCAACGACGAGCTGACCTTCTACACGCGCTACGGCGATGTCTTTGCGCTGCTATGTGGGATACTGTCGCTGGCGACTCTGGCACGCGCTGTACGCGTACTGGCCGTACGGGCGAAGGCGCCTTCGGCGCGGTGAGTGAGATTCGCTTCCTTTGGTCGCTCATGTCGGGTTTTGTGGGTGGGTTGGGAACAGCAGATCCCTCCACTTCGGGATGGCGAACTTTTTTGAGTTAGTAATTCATTTCAAG
>DASQRJ010000346.1:0-3099 GCA_035642955.1 Acidobacteriaceae bacterium | reverse complement strand
ATACGCGATCAACTGCGGCCGGAAGCTGGCAAACGCCGCGTCCAGCGCAGCTTCCAGAGCCGCCTGATACTCTTCGTCACCCGTACCATCGGCCAGCGGCACATCCAGGGATGACGGCGGTTTGTATGGCGGATAGTTGTTCTGCTGATGCATGGAGAGCGTGAAGACGCCCTCCGCACTCGGCATCATCGATCCGGAAGCGACTCCATAGTTCAACCGTCCGCCACGATGCTCACCCGCGGGCGGAAAGATCGCCGCCGTCCCGTTGCCATCGTGTACATCCAGATCGACAACCATCGCTCTCTCGATGGAGCCATCCTGTAGCAGCCGCGCCAGCGCAATTGCGACATCGTTCAATATGCAGAAGCCCTCCCCGTGGCCCGCGTGCGCGTGATGAAATCCGCCGCCGATGGTACACGCCACGCCGTCTCGCAATGCCAGACGTGCCGCTTCCAGCGTACCGCCGCAGCCCATCAGCGTCGCCTCGACGAGCTGCTTGGAGTAGGGAAGCTCCGTTCGCAGGATCTCCTCCTCGGAGAGCGTGCCGTCGATCAACCGCTCCACATAGCCGCGCTCGTGCACACGCAGCACATCCTCCATCGCAATCGTCTGCGGGGTCACAAAATCGCTTTCACCCGCCGCGGGCATTTGCAGTAGCCGCTCATGGATCAGTCTGTACTTCTCTCCAGGAAACACATGAGCGCCAAGCGGAAGGTAAAATCCATCATGATAGACAAGCGAAAATGGAAGCATACCTTCTTCATTCAACGCGCCCCGCTCCTTCGTGAGCAAGCGCCGGGCGGTGAGCTGCTGCCTGCTCGGATTGTGCTGGATTACGTCGTCAGGCGCAACTTGTGTGTCATTTGACAGCCCGGCCGGCGGCCTGGTCCTCGGCACGACTCATCGCTTGTACTTTGCTGTGGCGGGTGCTGTAGGTGAAATAAACCACCAGGCCGATAAGCAGCCAGCCGAATACCACTTCTTTGGTTAGCCGTGGCAGAGTAAAGACGAGATAGAGCGACGTAACAATTCCGAGGATGGGAACGACGGGAACGAACGGCGTACGGAATGGACGCTCCATCTCCGGCGCACGGCGACGCAGAATCCAAACTCCGGCGCAGACGATGGCGAACGCAAGCAGCGTCCCCATGTTGGTGAGTTCGCTCAGGCGGCCCACCGGAAGAAGCGCGGGCAGGCAGGCGGCCACAAGGCCGACCGCGATGTTCGAAAGCCACGGTGTACGGAACTTCGGGTGGACATCGCTTGCCCAGTTCCAGAGGAGACCATCGCGCGACATGGAGAAGAACACCCGCGACTGCCCAAGGAGCATGACCAGCATGGTGGTTCCCAGTCCGCAGACGGCGCCGAATTTGACCAGCAGGGTACCCCAGCGGTGGCCGGTCACGTCAATGCCGGTGGCGATGGGCGAGCCGACATTGAGCATCTTGTAGTTCACAAGGCCAGTCAGGATGACGGCTACGACAATGTAGAGGACGGTGCAGATGACCAGGGAGCCGATGATGCCGATGGGCATATCGCGGCTGGGATTGTTGGCCTCCTGGGCCGCGGTGGAAACGGCATCGAAGCCGATGTACGCGAAAAAGATGGAGGCCGCTCCGGCCATGATGCCGCCGATGCCGTAGTGTCCGCCGCCTTTGGACGGCGGAATAAAAGGATGCCAATTGGCATGGGCCAGTTGCGGATGTGCCGAAAGGAACATGGCGCCGACGACGATGAAGACGCCGACGACCGCCAGTTTGATGAAGACGATCGCTGAGTTGAGATTGGCCGACTCCTGGATGCCGATGACCAGCACCACTGTGACCACGGCGATCGCGGCGAAGGCGACGAGGTTGGCGAACGCGGTGGCGTGGGGCAACGTCGACGCGTGGATGCTGACACTCTCCGGCAGGGACATGAAAGGCATCCAATGTCCGCCGTACCGATAGAGCACGGTGCCGGGAGTGGCGATGATCTGCGGCGGAAGGTGAATCCCCAGGTCGTCGAGCAGGCTGACGAAGTAGCCGCTCCATCCGGAGGCGACCGTGGAGGCCCCGAAGGCGTATTCGAGGACCAGATCCCAGCCGATGATCCAGGCAATGAATTCGCCCAGCGTCGCGTAACCGTAGGTATATGCCGAACCGCAAATGGGGATGAGCGAGGCGAACTCCGAATAGCAGAGCGCCGCGAAGGTGCAGGTAATGCCTGCGACGATGAAGCTGAGCGCGACGGCCGGGCCTGCGTAATTGGCGGCGGCAGGGCCGACAAGCACGAAAATGCCGGTGCCGATGATGGCGCCGATGCCGAGGGTGATGAGGTTCACCGGGCCGAGCGAACGCTTTAGCGTGCGTTCCCCTTCTTCGCACGACTCGGCATGCAGGACCGAGAGCGACTTGGTAGCGAACAGTTTAGGCATGAACGAGAATCATCCTTCGCTGGAAGAAATCTGGGGCCGGCACACGGCGCACGCCACACGATCCCATGGCCTGACCCGCAACCCCGCGCAGCACGACAACGAAGCCTGGGCCGGTTGCGTTGCGGGTTGTAGCGTACCAGTACGAGACCGATACATGCGACCATGAAGATACAGGTTGCGCGCGGCTGCTGTCTCAACAAGCGGCGCCCGCCGATGAAGCGGCCCATTGCCCGAGGGCATCCAAGTAGCTGACCGCGCATGAACAAACGAGATTCCAGCACCGGAGACGCTGACCTATCCGCCGTTTCCGAAATTCCGAACCTGGAGGAGCCGCTCCCCGCCGCGGCGCCGCAGGGAACATCGCTCTCCGCCACCGAACCCGTCGCTACGCACGACCATACCGGCGGTATCTCGCACGCCTGGCGGGCGCTGCGCGCGCCCAACTTCCGTCTCTTCTTCAGCGGTCAAAGTATTTCGCTCATCGGCACCTGGATGACGCGTGTCGCCACCAGTTGGCTGGTTTACCGGCTTACCGGATCGGCGTGGCTGCTCGGCATCGTTGGCTTCATGGGCCAGATACCGACCTTCGTGCTCGCGCCCTTCGCCGGTGTCTGGGTCGACCGCTGGAACAAGCGCAGCGTGCTCGTCTGGACCCAGGCGCTTGCGGCCCTTCAGTCCCTCTT
>DASQRJ010000345.1:0-2097 GCA_035642955.1 Acidobacteriaceae bacterium | reverse complement strand
TCGATGATGAGTTCTCCACCCATCTCGATATGGCCGCCGCCGCACTCCGTGCGCAGGGCATGAGTCCGGAGCGAGCGGAACGGGAGGCGCGCCTGCGCTTCGGCGGCGTCACCCAGACGAGAGAAAGCTACCGCGAGCAATCACGCCCGCCGCTGATTGACAGCATCGCCGCCGATCTGCGCTACGCCGCGCGGCAGCTGCGCCGCAACCCCGGATTCGCAACTGTCGCCATCCTCACGCTCGCGCTCGGCATCGGCGCTACGACAGCGATCTACAGTCTCGTGTACGCAGTGCTCATTCGCTCACTGCCCTACGGCCACGCCGAGCAATTGGTTTACCTTTACACGCCGAACCCACACGTTCCCATTCCTCCGGAGGTCTTTACACCTACGAATGCAGACTTCCATGACATCCGGCAGAGCAACCATTCATTCAGCAACATGACTGCGTTCGCCCAGGCGACCTTCAATCTCTCGACCGATACCACCGCGGTCCGCGTGGATGGAGCCAAGGTAGACGCGCATTTCTTCTCTACGCTGGAAGCGGTACCGCAGCTCGGTCGCCCCATCAATGCTCAGGATACCGAGCCCGGACACGACCACGTCGTCCTCATCAGCCAATCCCTTTGGCATACGCAGTTCAATAGCACTCCGGGCATACTTGCGCGCTCGATCGCTCTCGACGGAACCACGTACCACATCATCGGCGTGATGCCGCCAGATTTCCAATACCCCACCGGCGGTGATCTGCCCCTCGACGATGCGAGCACCCGTCGCACCAACCTGTGGATCCCGCTCGTGATGACGCCGCAGGAGGCCGCTGACCGCGAAAATCCCAACAACCACGCCGTCGCGCGGCTGAAGCCGGGCGTCTCCATCGCGCAGGCGGGAACAGAAATGAGCCTCATCATGCAGCGCCTCGACAAGCTGCATACCGCCGACATAGTCGGCAACGGCAGTGTGCACGGGTGGACGGCCCTCGTCGAGTCGTTGCGTGACACCGTGGTCGGGCCCGTCCGCCACCTCCTCTGGTTGCTGCTCGGCGCAGTCTGCTGCGTTCTGCTGATTGCATGTGGGAACGCCGCAAGCCTACTGCTGGCTCGCGCCGCCGCGCGCGGTCACGAGTTCGGAGTCCGCGCCACACTCGGCGCCGGGCGCGGTCGTGTCATCCGTCAACTGCTCACCGAGTCGCTGCTGCTCAGTACGATCGCCGCTACGTTCGGCATCGCGCTCGCATGGATCTTTCTCCGCTTGCTTCTCCAGCTCGACCCTGGCGACATTCCCCGCCTGCAACAGGCATCGCTCGACCTCTCGGTCTCGCTCTTCGTCATTGGACTCGTGCTTGTCACCTGCCTGCTCTTCGGAACGCTTCCTGCCATCTTCGTCTCGCGCATCCATCTCGTCGGCCTTCTGAAGACGGGCGGCACCCGTGGCATCGTTGCAATAAGAGACAGCGGTCGCAGTCTGCTCACTATCGGTGAAATCGCCCTTGTCACTCTGTTGCTTGCCGGCGCTGGACTGCTCGTGCGCAGCTACATCAAGGTGACGTCTGTTCACGCTGGATTCTCCTCTTCCACCATGACCTTCGGTATCGGTCTCGATTCTCGTTACGCCGGTCACGAGCAGCGGGGCGCGTTCTTCCGTCGCCTGCTGGACAAGATCGCGCACATCCCAGGCGTCCAATCCGCAGGCGCGGTCACTGTCCTGCCCTTCAGCAATTCCCACAGTATGACCACGCTCTGGGTCGATGGGTATCGTGACAACAGCAAGGAGGCCCTGATCGATGGCGCCGCCGTTACACCGCATTATTTCTCGGCTATGACCACTCCACTGATTGCCGGCCGCTTTTTTAGCGATGCGGATTGCACCGAAAGCGCTCAGCGTGACGGAAGCCCTGAGGTCGTCATCGTCAACCAGAGCTTCGTACGAAAGTACTTTCCGGGACAGAATGCCGTGAGAAAGCGGGTGCGCGAGAGCGCAGATTCGAAAACTCCCTGGAGGACGATCGTCGGAGTCATCGCAGATGTCCGAAACGAAAGTCTCGACCAGGCACCCGTCCCGCAGATCTACACTCCGCTGATCGATGGCCAAAGTGCCA
>DASQRJ010000344.1:0-17825 GCA_035642955.1 Acidobacteriaceae bacterium | reverse complement strand
CATCGTGGTGCAGATCCTGCGCACAAATAACGGTCAGCCGGCCTTCAAGATCAACGAGACGGATGTCGCGAAGTCCGATCTGGCCGGGAGACTGCAGACGATCTTCTCCACGCGCGCCACCAAGGTGATGTTCATCAAGGGCGACAAGGATCTCGACTTTGGGCCTGTCGCCAATGCTATTGATATTGCCAAAGGAGCCGGCGTCGATCACGTCGGTCTGATCACACCCAAGATCGCGGCGGGGCAGTAACCGCTTCGTTACCACCCAAACCGCGGCCGGTCCCGGCCGCGGTTTGTTCATACGGTGTTTTTCGTGAACACTGTGGCACGCCAGCGCATCATAAAGACAGATTTATGGGATGAAACGCTGCGCCGACCTTCTGTGGAAGGTCATGTCGATCGCGAAAACGACCTGTGCAGGACTTGCGGGCCCGAAGAAAACAGTTACAATCACTGCGCAGAGAAGTTTCTGTTCCGTGCCCAGTAAACGGACCCCACAACGCGCCGCGGTCTGGCACCTATTCAAGGAGAAATGAAGCAGAATGATGCGTATCGCAAAAGTGTGGATGCCGGCAGTTGCCAGCCTGTCGATGCTCCTCGCCACCACCGGGTGCAGCAAGCTAAAGGCGCGCGATCAGCTCAACAAGGGAGTCCAAGCCTACAAGAACGCCAGGTATGAAGAGGCGATCGAGCACTTCCAGACAGCAGTGAATCTGGATCCGTCGCTGACGATGACGCACATGTATCTGGCCACCGCATATGCGCAGCAGGTCGTGCCGAACTCAGACACAGCAGCGAATGCGGCGCTGGCCCAGCACGCGATCGCGGGTTACAAGGACGCGCTGCAGATCGATCCCAGCAACGTGAATGCGATCAAGGGCATCGCTTCCATCTACTTCAGCATGAACAAGCCGGACGACGCCAAGGCATGGCAGCAGAAGGTGCTGGCGGCCGATCCCAAGGATCCGGAGGCCTACTACACCATCGGTGTCATCGACTGGAATAAGGCGCGCAAGAACTCGCTACAAGTTCTCGCGGACAACGGTCTGACGGATAAGGGCGATGGCAATCCCGGCCTTCCCAAGAAAGCCTGCGAGCAGTTAGCTGCCATGAATGGCCCGCTGATAGACGAGGCGCTTGACGTACTGCACAAGGCGGTCGATCTGCGGCCTTCCTATGAGGATGCGATGGCATACATCAACCTTACGTACCGGCGCAAAGCCGAGATCGAGTGCGGCAACGCAGATGCGCGCAAGGCTGATGTGCAGCAGGCGCTGGATTGGACGCAGAAGGCCCTGGGCGCGCGCAAGGCGAACGTGGAGAAGGCGAACCAAGCCACCAAGCCGGGCGTGGATACCAATAAATAGCCGACAGCACCGAGAGACGACGCGAAGGAGCCCGCCACGGGCTCCTTCGACTTTTCCGCGTGGGATTCGTCTTCAAGAGCATGCGAACCGCTGGGAAGGCTTTGTACCTCCAGGCGTTGTACCCCCGACACACAGAGTACTGCTCTCCAGCCGGCATCATCGGTCTACATGCCTGGAAGAAATGCTCTAGAATCCCTCACTGGTGACCTCTCTTCGCAAGATCCTGATTGCCAATCGCGGCGAGATCGCACTGCGCCTGGTTCGTGCGTGCCGCGAGCTGGATATCGCACCGGTGGCGGTCTATTCCGATGCGGATCGCAGCGCGCTGCATGTGCAGCATGCCGACGAAGCGTACCGGCTGGGCCCTGCGCCCTCGGTCGACTCGTATCTGCGCGGGGATCGCATCCTCGAAGTTGCGCGCAAGTGCGGGGCGGATGCGATTCATCCCGGCTACGGATTTCTCTCCGAGAATGCCGATTTCGCTGAAGCCTGCAAAGCAGCGGGGATCACCTTCATCGGGCCGCCGGCATCCGCCATGCGTGAGCTGGGATCAAAGACACGCGCCCGCGCGGCGGCCGACCGCGCCCGCATGCCGCGCACCCCGGGTTCGGTGCGCGGACTGGCCTCCGCTGAGGAGGCCTTGAAGCTGGCGCAAGAGATCGGCTATCCCGTCATGCTGAAGGCGGCGGCGGGCGGCGGCGGCAAGGGCATGCGCGCCATCCAGAGACCGGAAGAGTTGCCATCCGCGTTTGTCTCTGCCAGCGATGAGGCCGCGCGCGCATTTGGATCGGGTGAGGTCTATCTCGAAAAACTGATCGAGCGGCCACGTCACATCGAGATACAGCTGCTTGCGGACCAGCATGGCAACGCGGTCTATCTGGGCGAGCGTGAATGTTCGGTGCAGCGCCGTCACCAGAAGGTGATTGAGGAGGCACCGTCCGCGGTGGTGGGCCCGGAACTTCGCCGGCGCATGGGCGAGGCGGCGTGCCGGCTCGCGTTGGAAGCAGGCTATGTGAACGCAGGCACGGTGGAGTTTCTGGTCGATGAGGCGCAGAACTTCTACTTCCTGGAAGTGAACACGCGCCTGCAGGTGGAGCATGCCGTTACCGAGCTGGTCACAGGACTCGACCTGGTGCACCTGCAGATTGCGATTGCCGAGGGTAAGCCACTGCCCTTCTCTCAGGAGGAGATCACGCTGCGCGGGCATGCGATGGAAGTGCGCGTCTATGCGGAAGACCCGGAGACGGGTTTTCTTCCTTCGCCGGGACGGATTACACGGCTGCTGCGGCCGGGCGGGCCAGGGATTCGCGAGGACGAGGGCGTCTACGAAGGCTGGGAGGTGCCGACCGAGTACGATCCCATGCTTTCCAAGCTGATCGCGTTCGCGCCGGATCGTCCGACAGCGATCGCCCGACTGGGCTGCGCGATCGATGAGTATGTCATCGGGGGCATCCGGACCAATCTGAAGCTGTTGCGCCGCATACTGGGAGACGCGGACTTTCAGGCGGCGCGGATCGACACCGGCTATCTTGACCGGCTGCTCGCAAAGCCGGCGCCGGCGAGCGCCGAAGCAGCCGGAGCGACAGCAGAGGCAGCGGCCATCGCTGCCGTTCTCTTCGCCGCTCCCGCAGCCACGCCGCCGTCGGCGGAGACGCAGACGCCGTGGCAGGGCGACGCGCTGCGGCGGGGATTGCACCGATGACCGCCCTGACGCTTGAAGTCGAAGTAGACGGCGTGGTCCGCCGCGTTGCACTGGAGAGTCGCGATAAAGGCCACGTAGTCCACCTGGATGGCCGGTCGATTCCAGTGGATATTTGCGAGCCGGCGCCGGGCGTGCTGTCGCTGCTCATAGATGGCCGGTCGTACCGTTGCGTGCGCACGGTCACGGCAGAGGAGGAGACGATTGCGGTGGACGCACGGCAACATCGGGTTGCCGTGAACGATCCGCGCTCGCTGCGCGCGCAGCGCAGACGGCCCGGAGCAGGCAACGGCATGCAGCAGATCAAGGCTTCCATGCCGGGGCGTGTGGCGCGCGTGCTGGTGTCACCAGGCGAGACGGTGGTGGCCCAGCAGGGAGTCGTCGTGATCGAGGCCATGAAGATGCAGAACGAGCTCAAGGCGGCGCGTGACGGCCGCATCGCGGAAGTGCGTGTCACGGCAGGCGACAAGGTCACGTCCGGACAGGTGCTCGCGGTGCTGGAGTGATCTGCCGAACTTGATCGATCGGAAATCTTTTCTAGCGGATGCGTTCGCGGCAGCCGCTATGCCAACTGCGGAAGGCGGCATCGAGGATGCGCTGGTTCTGGACGCCATCCTCGCCGGTGCTGGCGAAGGTGCCTGTCCCTTCCACTGTGGCCGAAAAGGCGTCGAGCATGTGGCTGTATGCGTCACTATTCGATACTTCTTCCTGGGCCAGCGTCGCGCACGCAGCCTGGTGGACGATGGTGACGGGGCGGTCCACGCTCAGGCCACACTCCGCAGTGAGGACGCCGTTCTCGCCCACGACCTCGACGAGTGTGCGGTAGATGGCGCGGAAGCTTACCTGAACGTTGGCCAGCGCGCCACGGCTGAACTCCAGAGTGATGGCCGCACTTTCTTCGAGCTCACGATCCGGCTTGGAAGGCTGTAATGGATCGGCGCAAGCAAGCGTGCTGACGGCGAGAACCTCTTGCTGCAGGAGGAAGCGCAGCGCATCGATGGCGTGGATACCGACGTCGCCGATGGGACCGCCGCATGCCATGCTGCCATCGTGGATCCACATACGCGGACTGTTCCGGCTTTGAAAGCTGAAGTGCGCGGAGGCGAAGACCGGGTCGCCGACGGCGCCCTCGGCAATGCGTGCACGCATGGCGAGCAGAGAGTTGTTGTAGCGAAAATTCTGGGCCACGCCGAAGGGTCGCTTCGCGGTGCGCGCGGCAACGGCCATGCGGGCCGCCTCGGCGGCAGTCATCGCCAGCGGTTTCTCACACAACACGGCTTTGCCATGGCGCAGCGCCAGCAGCGTGTGCTCGCAGTGCAGCGCATCCGGGCTGGCTACGAAGACCGCATCCACAGCGGATGAGGCGCAGAGCTCTTCCGGTGAGCCAAATACGTGTGCGATATGGAAATGCTCTGCATTCTCCCGGGCGCGCTCTTGATTGCGGCGCCAGATACCAACGAGCTGCGAATTCTGCGCGTGCTCAAAGGCGGGTGCGAGCCGGTGCTCTCCATGATGGCCGAAGCCAAGAATGCCGTAGCGGACCATGCAACCAATCCTAAAGTTATGACGCTTTATTTGCTATGAAGGTCATTGCGATAGACCACGCCGCTCTTCATCACAAAGATGGGGTGCTGCAACACGGTGATGTCTTTTAGGGGGTCGCCCTGGACGGCGACGGCATCTGCCCACTTGCCGGGATCGAGTGAACCAACGCGGTCGCTCCAGCCCATAAGATCGGCAGCATTCACCGTGCCGGTACGCAGCGACTCCAGCGGTGTCATGCCGAAGTCGCGCACGTAGACTTCGAACTCGTGCGCATTGAGACCATGCGGATAGACGGCAGCGTCCGTGCCCATCGCCACCTTTACGCCTTCGGCGATGGCGTGCTTGGCATTGACCTTCTCGACGGCGCTCACGTCCTGCATCTTCTTCGCGTAGAAGGCCGGCAGGTGGCCGTTCTCGCGCATCCAGTCGATCAGGTAAGCCGTGGGCACGAAGTAGGTGCCATGTGCCTTCATCATCTTGATGTCTTCGTCATTCATATAGGTGCCGTGCTCGATGGAGTCGACGCCGGCCTCGCTGGCCCAGAGGATGCCCTGGGCTCCATGCGCGTGCGCGGCTACCTTGCGGCCCAGGCGATGGGCATCGGCCACGATTGCCTGCATCTCTTCAAGCGTGTATTGGCTGGCCTGCGGGTCGTCGCCCTTGGAGAGCACGCCGCCGGTGGCGCCTATCTTGATCAGATCCGCGCCGTACTTGATGTTCCGGCGCACCATGTGCTGCACCGCGGGGATGCCGTCGGCTACGCCGTCGCCGACGTCATGGTAGGACTCGGGGAGCAGGTTGTTGTCCATGTGGCCGCCGGTGATGCCCAGCGCCGGTCCGCTGACCTGCATGTGCGGCCCTTCGATGAGCCCTTCGTTGATGGCGTCGCGCAGATCGACATCGGCAAAGCCATTGGCACCCACATTGCGTACGGTGGTGATGCCGGCTTCGAGCGTCACCCGGGCATTGTGCGCGCCAATCAGCGCGCTCTTGGCGACGGTGGTGGAAAGTTCATGATAGGGATCGAAGTTGGTGTCTATGGTGAGGTGGGTATGGACGTCGATCATGCCGGGCAGCAGCGTGGCGTCCCCGAGATCGACGACTTTGTCGCCGGGCTCGGGCTTTACCTGCGCGGTTGGCTCCACGGCAACGATGCGATCGCCGGAGACGATGAGGGTCTGGGCGTCGAGCAGGCGGCCGGCGCGGACATCGACCAGATGCGCGGCGCGCACGAGTGTGCGGGTGGGCGGGGGCGAAGTTTGAGCGGAGCCGATGGAGGGGAGGACGAGGACGCAGAGCGACAACAGCCACGATGAGCGATGGGGCACGAGAGCCTCCGGAAGGGTGTCCCAGTGTAGCAAGGTCTTTGCTAGATTGAGCTATGCAGCCACCACGCGCCCGAGTCCTTCTTTTCGTTACATCGCAGCTCATTGGTTTACCGCTCTTTGCTCAGCAGACACTGGCTGCTACTCCCGCTACCGTGGCCTGGGGATATTACTCAGCACGCGCCAAGCCGGCTCTCACCGTCCACAGCGGCGACATCGTGCGGGTGGAAACGTTGTCCACCTGTGGCTCGCCGGAACGACTGGAGGAGATGGGCGTGCCGACGGCGGAGATTCCCGCCTCCGTGCGGACTCTGTATGCGGCGCAAGGCATTGAAAAGGGCCCGGGCGGCCATATTCTGACTGGTCCGATCGCGATTGCTGAAGCGGAACCGGGCGATGTACTGGAAGTACGGATACAAAAGATCGACATCGATGTGCCGTGGAGCTGCAATGGATTTGCGGCCGGAAAGGGATATCTGCCCGATGACTTCCCGTATGACGGATCGAAGATCATTCCACTCGATCGCGAACACGGATACGCGCAGTTCGCGCCGGGCATTCGCATTCCGCTGCGGCCGTTTTTTGGATCAATGGGCGTAGCACCGCCGCGCTCGGCGGGCAGGTACAACAGTACGGCGCCGTGGATGCATGGCGGAAACATGGATAACAAGGAGCTGGTTGCGGGGAGCGTGCTCTATCTGCCCGTGCATGCTGCGGGAGCGCTTTTCGAGGTGGGTGACGGGCACGCTGGCCAGGGCAACGGAGAAGTGGACATCACGGCGATGGAAACGATGTTGAGCGGGACCTTCCAGTTCATCGTGCACAAGGACCAGCATCTGTTGTGGCCGCAGGCAGAGACACCATCTGCCTGGATCACGATGGGCTTCGATGAAGACTTGAATGCGGCGACAACGATGGCGATCCGCAACATGATCGACTTCCTGGTCAACGAAAAGCATCTTTCTCGCGACGAGGCGTATCAGCTGTCAAGTGTTGCCGTAGACCTCGACATTACGCAATTAGTGGACGGGAAAGTCGGCGTACATGCGATGTTACCGAAGGCGCTATTCCAGTGAATCCGAGCTCCGATTCTCGATGACGACTCGAGCATTTTCCCTGATGCTGTGAGGCAGCGGAGAGTCTCTCGGTGTGGCTTTTCCTTTACGAAAAGCCACCAGAGCTTCCGTTGGCCGCTCTATACCTACAGGGAAAATGCTCTCGAGTTACTGGGCGCCCTTCTTGAAGATCTCCTCGGCGTAGTAGTTTTCCACGTGCGCCTGGTCGCGCAGCATCTCGTCGTAAGCGTTGCGTAGAAGCTGAGCCCGGCTCTCCCGCAACTGGGCGCGAATCGTCTGCTGGACGCGAGGGTCATTCAGTTCATATTGGCCGGCGGCTTCTTTGTCCAGGAGCTTGTAGATCGCGTAGCCATTCGCTTTGTGGTTCTGGTCATAGAGAGGTATGACACTGGTGATCTGGCCGGGACGGAGCGCCGTGATCGCAGCGAAGACGGCGCTGTCCGACCGCAGTTGCGACTCGCTAAGGCGCCCCATATCGCCGCCGCTGCTGGCATTGGAGGTATCTTCGCTGAACTGCGAGGCAAGGGCTCCGAAGTCGTCGCCGCTCTCCAGACGGGTATGCAGCGCTTCGATCTTCTTCTTCGCCTCCGCGTCGGTGTTGCCTTTGACGCTTTGCATGTTGCCCGGCTGTTGCTGGGGAATGGCGGAGACAACGATCTCCGCCACATGAAACTCCGGCTCCACTAAGTTAAAAAGAGATTTGTTGGTGTTGTAGTACTGCTGGATATCCTCGTCGGTGATGTTGATCTTCGAGGAGATCTCCCGGTTCATCAGCTTTTCGTTGGTGAGGCCGCGCCGGATCTCCCGCTTCAGATCGTCCAGGTTCATGTTCTTCGCCTGGAGCTGACGGTTGAATTCCTCCTGGGTGAAGGGCGCCTTGATCTCGGCGACTTTGGCGTCCACCTCTTCGTCGGTGGCCACCAGGTTGAGCTTGGCAGCACGCTGCTGCTTGATGTCATCGTCGATAAGGTTGCGCAGGATTTCCAGGTGAGCGATCTGCGATTGCACCTGGGAGGGCGGTTGGGGGGCATTGCCGAGGTTGCTGTGGTAATACCGCTCCAGCGTGGCCCGGTCGATGGGATGGCCATTGACCGTGGCGACGACGTCCGGCTGGTGGGGACGGTTGCAGCCGCCGGCGGCAATCAGGGGCAGAAGGCCGAGGGTGAGCCAGAAGGCGGAACGGTGAAATGGGGAGGGTAGAGAGATACTGGATGCAGTCAGCGGAACCTCTGGCACTCTGTCTCCTTCGAGAGGCGCTCCATAGGGAACACATCTCACCAGCTCGGGGCGATCGATGCACCCGCACCGGCACCCAAAGCTTATCGTATCTCCGCAATGCCGGGGACTGGCGAGAGGACGCCCGCCGCCTGGCGAGAATGGCTCCTGCCTTCACGTGCCTTCCGGAACGGGAAGTTGGCCCTTCTTGCCTGCTGCAAAGACCATGCGAGCCTCGGGGCCGCGCCCAGCGCCGCGTGGACTGCCTACCGTGATGGAGCAGGTGTCTTCTGCGGAGCTGCCGGCGCGGGGGTTGTGTCAGCCCTCTGCGGCGGAGTGAGGCCGTCCGCCTTCAGTGCGCGGTCGATGGAATCCCATACGGCTGAAGTGGGTTGGGCGCCAGGGGCGACACGCTCGCCGTCCACAAAGAGCTGCGGCGTGCCATCGATGCCGAGTTTCTCTCCCTCACGCATGGAAGTACGAATGGCCGATTCGTCCTGCTTGGCGATACAGGCATCCAGCTTCGCCTGGTTCAGATTGGTGCTCTTGCCGATCGCGCGGGTCTGCTGATCCAGGGTCGCGAAGGCTTGCTTCACGTCCTGACGATTTCCCTCGATCTCCTGGCCGTGGCTGTGAGCGTAGTCCACGAATGTCCAGTAGGCGTCGTTGTTCTGGTCCGCGATGCAATTGGCATCCACCGCGGCGTGCATCGCCCAGGGGTGGATGTCCACCAGCGGAAAGTCCTTGTAGACAAAGCGCACCATGCCTTTGTAATGGTCGAGCGTGCTGGGAAAGAGCTCCTCATGCATCCGAGCGCAATAGGGACATTCGAGGTCGTCGTAGTTGACGACGGTCACCTTGGCGTCCGCGTTGCCACGGACCGGGCGATGGTCCAGCGCATAGATGGACTGCGGATCCTTGCTGATGTCGAACTTCTCGAGCCGCGCCAGAGTGTTGCCGTCCTTGGAGATCAGGAAGGTGACGGTGGTCTGCTTGCCGTTGTGCGAGAAGGTGACGGGCAGGTTGTCATAGCCGGGGATGTCGCTTTTCGTCTTGCCGCCCAGCGAAACGTCGTAGTTCGAGGGAACGTTGAATTGCGAGCGCACCAGCACCTCGATGCGACGCTCCACCGAGGCGTCGGGAGCAGGGGTCTGTGCCCGGCAGCCGAGAGTGGCGATAGCCGCGAAGGAGCAGATGAGGAGAAGCCGGGAACGGAACAAAAAAACCGCCTTTCACTGCGTAACGACGAACAATTCATTATCGCAGGCCGCCCGGGTGGTCGGCGAATCAGGGGTTCGCGGCACTCACCTGCGCAAAACGGCTAGAGCGTTTTCGGTAATACTGTGAACTGCCGAGAGGCATTCGGCGTGGCTTTTCCTTAACGAAAAGCCACCAGAGCGGTCGCTCGACGGTCTACACCTATACCGAAAATGCTCTCTAGTAGATCGACTGCGACCGATTGATATTGCCGGCGTTGCCAATGCCGGGAAGGGTGAAGTTGAAGCTCTTGTAGGTCTCATTGCGCTGCGCGCCGAGAGCCAGCTTCCTGTATTCCAGAGTCAGGCCGCAGCAGTTCCAGTTGTACGTGGCCTGCACGCCGGCGTACTGCGTTTTATCGATGTTCAGGTCGTAGCCGCCATTGATTCCAGCGCTAAATCCGGCCTTGGTGACTGCGCCGTAGCCCAAGGTGGCGCCGATCTGCTCATAGTTCGTGACCGGCGATGGAATGGTGAGCGTCGGGATGGTGCTTGGATTTAACGCATCCAGCCGCGCGTGTCTGACCGAACCGAAGAAGCCGTCCCGCCGCGCCTCTAAATAGACGTCACTGCCGTTGATGCGGCCGGCATGAAAATCGTAATCCACATCCCAGCCAAAGCTCAGCGTCTCGCCGGTGCGCAGTTCCAAACGGGAGATGAGCGGGGAATAGT
The DNA here is from genome assembly GCA_035642955.1 of Acidobacteriaceae bacterium. Lineage (GTDB taxonomy): Bacteria > Acidobacteriota > Terriglobia > Terriglobales > Acidobacteriaceae > KBS-83. The sequence goes on along the minus strand of DASQRJ010000344.1, from coordinate 7,670 downwards.
CGCGCGGGCCGGCGAGGAACGAGATGCCGGTGAGATCGAGCGTAGTCTCCAGCTCATTGCGCCGGCCGTTGAAGACCGCTCCACCGAAATTCGGATCGAAGAAATGTTTTTGCGCAAGCGTCCAGTTGAGGGATTCGCTGGTATCGGTGTTGGAACAGTCGTGATAGTCGACCGGCAGGTACACACGGCCGTAACCTTCGGGGGGAAGCGGCGAGTTGGTGCAGGGCTTCGGATGCAGCTTCTTGAGATAAAAGCGCTGCGTGACCGAGTACTCGATTTCGTTGGTGTCGCTCGCCAGATCGACAGGGTCGAAGCGAAGGACATCGGCGAAATTATCGATGCCGGAGACGAACTGATAATGCGCTTCCGGCTCGATGGTGTGGCGCAGCACGCGGTCGTGACGTGCCAGCCACGCCGGTGTGAAATCACGCTCCACTACCGGCGCTCGCAGCTCAAGTCCCGCTTCCAGGTCCTTGCGGTCCAGGCTGGCCGAACGATAGACGGGCACGAATGCCCCGGTCGCCGGATCGAGAACGAAGGTTGGCGCCTGGCTCTTGGTGTAGAAGGTTTCGCGCACCGCTACATCCGGTCGAACGTCGAAGCCTCCGAAATGAAAGGGTGCAGAGAGGTCGGGACGGACATCCACCCGGCCCACCTCATGAGCAGTCTCGAAGCCGGGTTCGCGGCGATTGAGGCCCGCTACGCTGCCATCCACACTCCATACGAATGGCGTGCTGCTGAGCCGACGCTCCACTGCCGTGGCGTCTATCGAGGGCAGGTGTCCGATGACGACGTCCTGGATGCCGGGATTGACCCTCGCGTAGTTGATGTAGCGGGCAAAGTCGGCGGTTTCCGAAAAGCCGTCGTCGTTGTGCGTGATGTAGATGTTGGAGTTCACCTGAGAGGCGGTGGCCTGAGCGAAGTTCTCGGCAAAGGCCTCGCGATAGATGATCGAACTCAGGTATTCGGCATTGCTGACCAGGCGGGTGTGGGGATCGAAGGAATATCGGCCATTGACCAGGATGTCCTGGCCGCCCTGATCGGTAGGTTTCTGGCCAGCTCCCAGCACGATACCGCGGTCAGCGAGCGCGGTGAAGCGGATGTTCGCGAAGTCGTCGCCCCGTCCCCGGTAGCGGTACTCGCCGCTGGGCGCCCATCCGCGCTTGGAGTAATAGCTGGTGCCCAGCGTCAGGTCCATGCTGCGGCTAATGACCAGATAGTATTGCTCGCCGATGACGTTGCCCTTGGTGGAGGACTGAGACAGGTTGGGGATCAGGAACCCGGACTGGCGGCCCGACGACAGGACCGGATACGTAAAATAGGGCAGATACACGATCGGAATATTGAGCACGCGGAAGAGCGTATTGTGGGCCTTTACCTGCTTGTCCGCCAGCTCAATCCGAGCAGCGTCAATGAGCCAGTCCGGATGGGGCAGGCGGCAGGAGGTCATGGTTCCGTCGATGACTCGAAACTGCTCCGGCCCATACTTGATGACGACCCGGCCGGTAAAGAGAAACGGGTTGGTCGTGGTGTAGATGACTTTCTTGCGGCTGACGTTCTCGCGCACGCCCACGCTGCCGTTCACGTTGTAAAAGCGGCCGGTATCGAGATCGAGATTCAGGGTGGCATGGTCGGCCAGGATGTGTTCATCGGCCGGTCCACCGTCGAGCTCCACATGGCCTTCCGCGCGCACCTCGCCGGTGTCCTCGTTGTAGTTCACCTTGTCGGCGTGAATGACGTAGTCCTTGTAGCGAATTTCGACGTCGCCGAGCAAGGTGTAGACCGAGCCGTCCTTTCGCTGCGTGTTCGCTACGATGTGAACCGGCACCAAGGTCTTGCCGGGTCCGGGAACCGGTTCGAGGACAGGCAGTTCGTCCGCGTCGGGCACATCGGGCAGCGCGGCCGATGCGGATGCAGGCGCAGAAGATCCCTGCGTCTGCTGTGCCGGTACCGCGCTTGATTCCGGGTGCCCGCTCTGCCACGCCCAAAGTGCAAGCTGCGGATGACACAGCCACACCACCGTGATACATAAAAAACTGCGCAGGTTTTTCGGCACGGACAAGGCCAGAATAGAGCATTTTCCCGGGTGAGAGCAGTGGACAAGCGATCGTAGTTACAGACGGCCCGGATGGGCCGGAGTTTCGCTTCTCATTGCAACAGGAAAACGATCGGCAATGGCGGTACCTGTTACGGACCGAAGAAACCGCGGAGTTGTGGCTCGGACGACGCCATTCATGGCGCCTCCTAACCACTCCTTGCGATGATCCGGCGTGGTCTCTTTCCGCTCCCCTGCCGCCTGGTTAGCTGGCGGTGACGACTGCCTCGCATGGACGCGATGCAGTGGCGAGGAACGTGGAGAGCGCAGGACGCGTGGGGGCAGTAAGCTGCAGTGACGCCGGAAGCAGGGACGAGAGCGATGCCAAAGTTTGTACCGGATGATGTGCCGGCGTGGAAGACTGAGCTGACCGAGAAGCTGGCTGCCAGCCGCGCGCGTCGGTCCGGTCGCGCCGTAAGCCAGCCTCGCCTGCCAATGGAGAACTCGTCCGCAGATGCCGCCGGAGAGTCCGGCCGCGCCCATGTTGCCGCAGCCGTAGCCGCTCGCTATGCGGGACGGCCCAGCTATCGCGAGGTGCTGGAGCGGGAAGCCGAAGAGGCAGCCCTGGCAGCCGAGAAAGCGCTGATGGACGCGCAAGTCGCGCAGGAGGCGGTACGGCTGCGCATGGAGGATGCCCGCATTGCCGAAGCCGCCGCCGCCGAGGCGCGTGAGGCGGAGGAGCTGCTGCAGGCCGAGCAGGAACGCCTGGACCGCGAAAGCATTGAAGTGCGCTACGAACTGGATGAGCGAACGCGACGTCAGATGCAGGCCCACGAGGCGCGCCGATCTGCTCGAGCGCCACAAGCGGCGCAGCCGCCTATGCCGCCACCCATTTCCGATCCGCTGGAAGAGGAGACGGTCGTCCCGGCCACTCCGCTGGCGGCGAATCTGATCGAGTTTCCGCGCGAGCTGGTGGCGGCACGCAAGGCGCGTCCCCGGCTCGCCGAGGGGCCGCTGCGCGATACGGAGCCGCAGGCCGGGCAGTTGCGCATCTTCGAGGTGGAACCGGAGACGATCGATCACCGGCCGGCGATGGCCGCACCTGCCGCGGGGCTGGACTGGTCGTCGATCCGGCTGGATACGCCAACCCCGGAACGCGCGGCCCGCACCTCGCGCGTAGCCGTGCGCGAGGCTCCGATCCGGCCTGCCGCCCTGGAGGATCGCATCATGGCGGCGCTGGTGGATGGCGCGCTCAGCTTTGCCGGATTTCTGATCTTTGTCTTTGTCTTCAGCTCGTGTACGGCCCATCCGCCGTCGGGCAGAACTGCCCTGGTGGCGGCCTTCGTGGCGTTCCTGGCCACCTTCGTTGCCTACCAGTGGCTCTTCTTCCGCTTCGGCGAGAGCACGCCCGGCATGATGTACGCGGGCATCGCGTTGTGCACGCTGGACGATGACAATCCCACACGCCCGGCGATGCAGCGGCGTGTCGGCGCCCTGCTGCTCTCTGCTCTGCCGCTGGGAATGGGGCTGCTGTGGGCGGTCTTCGACGAAGACCACCTGGGCTGGCATGACCGTATCAGCGGAACCTATCAGCGGTCGTATAAGTGAGCTCCAATTCGCGGGAGTGAAAGCCCGCTTCGCGGCATGGAACGCTCCTTTGCTTGTCCCTTCCTGCTTATGATCGAATTGTGGCGATGAATCGCCGCCGTTTCCTCTCCCTTTCTGCGCTTGGCACCGCTGCGTTGTATCCTGCATCCCGCCTGCTTTCGCAAGCCGCACCTCTGCCCGTCACGCTCACGATCGGCAAGCCGACTGGCCGCCACATTGCCGAGGACTTCTCCGGGCTGAGCTACGAATCGGCACAGCTCAGCGATCCGGCGTTCTTCGCGGGCGAGAACAAGCAGCTCATCGGGCTGATGGGTGGACTCGGTCAACGCGGTGTCTTGCGCATTGGCGGCAACTCCAGCGAATACTGCTTCTGGAGATCGGATCCGAAGGCGCATGGCGTCTCGACGAATCCGATTCAGGATGCCCCGGGACCAGACAAAGGGAACGATGCGCCGCCGCGTCGCGTGATCACCGAGCAGGCGATCCATAACCTGCGTGAGTTCCTCGATCGATTGCCGGGTTGGTCGCTGATCTATGGACTGAATCTCGGGCTGGGTACACCGGAGATGGCGGCGGAGGAGGCCGAGTTCGTCGCTCGCGCCATGGGATCGAAGTTGCTGGCCTTCCAGATGGCAAACGAGCCCGACCTGTTCTACAAGAACGGCCTGCGGCCCGGCTACGACGTGGATCAGTTCATCACGGAGTGGCGGCGCTTCTTTGAAGCGGTGCGCAAGCGGGTGCCCGATGCACCTTTTGCCGGACCGGACACTGCATTCAACAATGACTGGCTGGTGCCATTCGCAAAGGCCTTCCGCGACGATGTGAAGTTCGTCTCCTCGCACTACTACGCGGAAGGGCCGCCGAGCGATCCGGCGATGGATATTCCGCGGTTGCTGCGGCCGGACCCGAAACTGGAGCGCGAGTTCGCCGGGCTCCAGCAGGTAACGAAGGACACGGGACTGCCGTTCCGGTTGGCCGAGACCAACTCCTGCTACGGCGGCGGCAAGAAAGATGTCAGCGATACCTTCGCATCCGCCTTGTGGGGCGCGGACTATATGTTTCGCATCGCGCAGGCCGGGGGCATCGGAGTGAACTTTCAGGGAGGTGACTACGGCCGGTACACGCCGATCGCGGGGACACGCGCCAAGGGATTCGAAGTGCGGCCTGTGTACTATGGCCTGCGGCTGTTTCGCGAAGCCTCCGCCGGGGAGTTACTCGATACAAGTTTGAGCACCGCACCGGACGGGTTGCGCGTGTACGCGGTGCAACGCGCGGATGGGCATCTGATACTCACGGCGCTCAACCTCAGCCTGGATCATCCGATTGAGCTTGCGTTGGAGCAGAGGCTGACCGGAAAGCCGCTGCTGCGATTGAAAGCGCCCAGCGCAACTGCCAAGACGGGCGAGACGCTGGGCGATGCGGCGATTCAAGGGGATGGTGGCTGGCAAGCAAAATCGCACGAGACAACAGGCGCGCGCCTGCAACTGCCGGCGGCAAGCGCCGCGCTGATCTATGCGTAGTGCTGCTCCATTCGCGAGAAGAAATTGAAATCGTTCTCAGAAGGCGTGGGGCTCGTCGGCGAAGATCTCTCGCGTGCGTGCCATCAGGGTTGCGGCGTGCGTGTCCTCGTCGGTGGCCTGCGGTTGAACCGAGTACAGCTCCAGCAGATTGTTGACCAGCATCCATGTATCGCGTCCGGGCTTCTCGGTCACGAACGAGGGCAGCGGCATGTTGAGATAGCGCGACAACGCGAGGACCTGACCTTCGTACATCCAGCGCAGCTTGCGCAGCAGAGCCAACCGTTCGGGCTCCAGGCGCAGACGATAGCCCGCCTTGCAAAGGACCTCAGTAAGCCGGACCAGTTCAGGCTCCGACAGGCGCATCGGTGGGTCTTTCGGATCGCTCGCCCCGTCGGCGGCTGCGCCTGGCGTCGACGGCTTGGGCATGGCGACCGGCTGCATGCTGAAGACCAGCAGCAGATCGACGACGGTGTGGCGCGCCATGGCAAAGGTGAGCCGCGCCTGGCGGCAGGCGGAGCACTCGACGATGCTGAGCAGGACGGCGCAGGTATCGAGAATCGCCGTGATGGCGCTGAGCCAGCTTTGATTGTCGTGCTGCGAACGGAAATAGCACAGCAGCGGATACGAGATGTGACTCTCCAGCATCTCCGCGGACCAGCGTTCCCACTCGGCCAGCAGTTCCACCAGCGCATCGTTTCCGCCATCGCTGGCGTGGCGGCGCAACAGTTCGCTGGCGGTGGGTGGCGAGCCGGCACGGCCGTCGAGCAGCGCGATCGAGCCTTCGCGCCGCGAAAAGGCCTGATAGAGCACCGGGAGGTAGCCGATGACCACCGCGACGAAGCCAAGCCCTGTCCCGGCCTCAATGATGACCAGGTCGCGCGCCCAGTGGTTCAGCGGTGTGACATCGCCGATGCCCAGCGTGAAGAGCGTGGTGCCGCTGACATAGATCGCGGTGTGCAGCGGATGCAGACCTAGCTGATCGTGCAGTGGCGTGCCCAGCCCCCAGAACATGAGGCCGAAACCGAAGACCAGCCCCACCGCCCAGAGCGCCATAAGCAGGAGCAGCGAGAGCGGACCGTAGAAGCTGAAGCCGGTCTCCCGCAGGCGGCGATTGCTGTAGCGGCTGACCACCGCTGCCCAGGGACGCCAGGTGAGCACATAGAAGAGCCGGGTGAGTCGAATCTTCCCGCTGGCGCGACGCGGCAGAATGATGGTCTCGAAGGCATCGAGCAGCACCGTGCCGATGGCGACCAGTCCGAGGATTAAGCCGAGTGGGTGCACGGTTGTATTGTGCGGCCTGCCAGCGCCGCTGGCTAGTTTTTCGCGTGCAGCCGCTGGCTGGTTTTTCGAGGATTCTCGCCGCCCTGGCTGATAGTGATGCGGCGCGACGGCTGGAGTTTCAAGTACAGGGGAGAATGCTACTTCCGGTGCCCGATCAACTCCTCATAGAGGGCGATGGTCTGGTCGGCGATGCTGGACCAGGCGAAGTGCTGCTCCACGCGTTCGCGGCCGGCATCGCCCATGCGCTTGCAGGCAGCGGGGTCTTTGAGCAGTGAGGTAAGCTTCGCGCCGAGCTCGCGGGCGAACTGATCCGGATCGACAGGGAAGCTGGTGATGGGGTCCTGTTGGAACGGGACAAGGTAGCCGGTTTGGCCATCGACGACGACTTCGAGGATGCCCCCGGTGGCGCTGGCGACGACCGGGGCGCGGCAGGCCATAGCTTCCAGGTTGATGATGCCGAAGGGTTCGTAGACGGAGGGGCAGCAGAAGACCCGGGCATGGGAGTAGAGCTGGATGGTCTCGGCGCGGGTGACCATCTTCTCGATCCAGACGATGCGCGGGTTGTGGTGGCGGGCCTCCTCGACCTTGGCGCGCATCTCGGCGGCGATCTCGGGCGTATCGGGCGCGCCGGCGCAGAGGACGATCTGGGTCTCCGGGGGCAGGTAGCGGATGGCGTCGACCAGATGAGTAACGCCCTTCTGACGGGTGATGCGGCCTACGAAGAGGACATAGGGAACGGCGGGATCGACGCCGTATTGCCGGAGCGCAGTGGTGTCGGCGGTCTGCTGGTACTCGTTCAGATCGATGCCGTTGTAGATGACGTGGATGCGGTCGGCGGGCACGTCATAGGCGCGCAGTACGTCGGCTTTGGTGCCGTTGGAGACGGCGATGATGGCATCGGCTTCGAGGATGGCCGTGCGTTCCATCCATGAGCTCATGGCGTAGCCGGAGCCGAGCTGCTCGGATTTCCAGGCGCGCAGCGGCTCCAGCGAGTGGGTGGTGAGCACGAAGGGGATGTTGTAGAGCTTCTTGGCGAGGAAGCCGGCCATTGAGACGTACCAGGTATGGGTGTGGCAGATGTCGATCGCTTCGAGCGCCTTGACCTGGGTGAGGTTGAGGCTGAGGGCTTCCAGCGCCCCTTTGAACTTGCCGGTAGTGCCGTCGCTGATCTCGGCCCAGGGCTCCTGACCGCGCACGTGGAGGCGGCCAACGTCCGAGTGCTGCTT